>JAWXBT010000453.1:0-6943 GCA_034440315.1 bacterium | reverse complement strand
AGATTAAAGGACTCTAAATGTTATTAGGTAATTTTGTTTCAAATTTAAGCAAATTATCGCTAATGGTTTCTTTCCTTTCGATAGTTACGATTTCCTATGCAGAAGATGTAGCCGATATAAAAGCCCAAGATGTTAAAATATATACCCCAGTTTATCAGCCAGCTTTCTCCGAATTTCAGCCCCCGCTTGGAACCTACACTTACAAAGTATCGTGGCAGGGAATTTCAGCCGCCACTGTGAAAGTTGTTGTTGAGAAATATGATAACAAGTACAGAATCACAACCAATGCTAAAACTTTTAGTGGCATAGATTTATTTTATAAGCTTAGGTACTCTGCTGAAGGAATAATTTCTGCGGTAGATCTAACTCCTATTCAAACTACCATCGATCATCGAGAAAATTCTAGGCATAAGATCACCAAGATATCCTTTGAAAAAGATGGTGGAATACATGCCACAAGATATAGATCTGGTTCTCAAACAGAGGAACTATCTTTTAAATCAAATAATTTTACTCTAGATCCAATTTCCGCAGCTTTTTTGGCTAGAGGGATCGAGTGGCAAGTTGGGGATTCTAAGAAATTTGATACTTTTAACGGTAAAAGTAGATATCTGATAACTTTAACCGCTGCTCGTAAGGTCACACTGAAAATTAACGATCAAGAAAGAGAAGCCTGGGAAATCAACCCTGTTGTTGAGAATTTAACTAGTCCTACAGCTAATAAAAAGCTCAAATCCGCATCTATTTTCTTATCTACTGATAAATCTCGAGAGATTTTAAAGATAGTAAGCAGCGTGTTTATTGGAAGTGTTTCTACTACTTTGACTGCCTTCGATCCTAATCCAGCTGCCGAATCTACCGAATTAGCGATGAAGTTCTTATCAGCTAAACGAGCCCGTCAGAAAAATTCCTAGATTGTAAAATTCTCTTTAAAGATTTTTTGATACTATTCCGATTTTGTCTAATAGGATTCTCCATAAAGAGATGGCATGCACCTTATGGGCCTTACAATCATAAAAGGATTCGTGGAGACGACTGTTGGTACAACTGGCTCATCTAAGATGAGTATGACAGAGCTTAACTCGAATACAGGTAAGGAAATTCAAGGATTTTCTAGGAACCTTGAGGCAACCTATCTGTCAATAAAGTCCTCAAGAAATGAGAAATCAGAGCAAAGAATTCGAACTCACTCCGAGGCTTCAGATCTTGCTAAGAGTTCATATGAGAAGATTCTGGGAACTCAGGATTCTGAGTCATTAAAGGTGCATAGTGGTCTTGAAGATGGAGACAATGCTCAATATTTCCTTCAGTAAAATCATTTTTGATCTATTTAAATGTCTAATCTTGAATTAAGCCAATTTGCAAAGTATTATAAGAATATAATTTGAATAAATGATTGAGATACCTATGACTGGGTTACATATCAACGAATTGATGAACACCCAAAATAAAGATGATTTTGTGACTATTTGGTCTCAGCCATCTATTTTATTTGGATTAGAAAAATTTTATCTTAAAATCGATTGCAATATAAAATCTTCTCTCCCCAGTGAACATCAAAGTTTTTTCTCCCTAGCGATTTTATCTTTAGCTGGAATCTCCGCTCTTATTGAAAAAGATGTTAATTTAAGGAAATCTGCAAAATTAGTTGATGGAGGCGCTTACGAGTTGATGGATTTAGTATCAAAGCAGATTGCCTGCACATCTTCCCTAGATCAGTTTTTGAAATTTTATTCCGAGATGCCTAGTTCGATGTTGTTGGCTCGCAAAGAAGCTTTCTTATTGAATCTTAAAGAGGTCATTCTCGATTTAAGTAAATTGAGTTCACTTTCAGCTGATTTAGCAAAGTGTGGTGAGTTTCAGTCTTTTGTTATTGTAAAGATAACAGCTCTTTCAGATTCAGAAGTAATTACTCATCATATTAGCCTAATGCCTAGCTAGTACTTATTTAGGTAGAGTTTAAGTATAATTATTAATGTTGAACTAGATTCCTTTCCTGGATTAGTCCGATAACTTGATGATATCCTTAGTAGTCCACTGTTTTAACAGGCCCAGCATCGGTTTTCCTAATTAGGCAGTTCTTTAGATATTGAAATTCTGGCTAAGCTATTGACCTTTTTAGTAATTATGTTAAATTTCACGGCCTTTGATTTACAAGCTATAAGCCTTTATATTCAATGGGCTTTATTTTTTATTCTGATAGAAGAGGAAATGTGACTACTCGTTTTCAAACCAAGGAAGAGGCTAATAAATCTCGTGCTTGGATTCATATAGATGCTGCGGATATTCCACTTGGTAGACTTGCTTCTCAAGTTGCCTCGATCATACGCGGAAAAAACAAACCTACTTTCAGTCCTCATGTTGATTGTGGTGATTTTGTAATTATTACAAATGCTGAGAAGGTAAAACTGACAGGCGAAAAAATGTCAGGCAAGCAATATATTTGGCATACAACTTTCATGGGTGGATTAAAGAAGAAATCAGCAGAAGATATGCTTAGTGCTCATCCAGAAAGACTTATTAAAAAAGCTGTAGAGGGAATGATTCCTGCCGGTGCTCTTGGAAATAGCGTTTCTCTTAAATTAAAGATCTACAAAGGTACCGAGCATCCGCATAAGGCCCAAATGCCTGAGCAAATTAAAGTAAAATACTAAGTTTATTTGGAGAGATCATGGTTAAGAATTCATCGTCAATAGTTGCTATAGGAAAGAGAAAATCCTCCATAGCTAGAATATTTCTCAAAGAAGGTGCAGGAGCCATCGTAGTTAATAATCGTCCATTGGATGATTATTTTGGACGAAGCATCCTTAAGATGATAGTAAGACAACCTCTTGAGTTGATAACTGCTGTTGAAAAATTCGATATCTCCGTAAACGTAAAAGGTGGTGGAGAGTCTGGACAAGCTGGTGCTATTAGACATGGAATAACTAGAGCACTTGAAAAATTTGATGCCACATTAAGACCAGCACTTAAAAAAGCTGGCTACATTACTCGCGATGCTCGTGAAGTTGAAAGAAAGAAATACGGCCGACATAAAGCTCGCAGAAGTACACAGTTCTCTAAACGATAGTACTCTTATAAAATAGGGACGGAGCCCAATTAATTTGATAATTAATTGGGCTCCGTCCCTATTTTTATTACGGAGCTTCAGCACCCCAGTTTAGTATCAAGCCAACAAATCCTAAGAGTAGTGTGGCAGCCCAGGCCGAGGTGGTGGGATCTAAAAGTTCTGCTCTGCCCAGAGCCACGCTAAGAGAATGTACGAAATAGTAGCTAAATCCAATCACGGCACCTGCAATGAAATTCATGGCAATTCCACTAGATCTCGCAGTCTTTAGAGCGAAGGGTAGGGCTACCAAAACACAAATAAAGTTTACAAAGGGAAAGGATAGTTTTGATCTTAGGTCGGCTAGATAGGAATGAATAGGAATGCCATCACGTTTAATTTTATTTATGTACTTTCTAAATGCAAAATATCCCATAGATTCTGGATCTAGCTCTAAATCGTAAAAGAATCTTGGCTCTTGAGCAATTGGTAAGGGGAATGTTTTAAACTGCTCTCTAATTATGTTTCCATTAGATTGGAAGTGAATATCTGAGACTCCATGCATACTCCAGCCTAGATTAGCATCGATCCAATTAACATTTTTTGCGTCAGTACGTCTGTTGATATCAAACGTTTCTCCGAATTCAAGAGATGTTAGTCCCAAGAGTGTTTGAGATCGAGAGTCAAACATATCAATTGAAAAAAACTTTTCACCATTTCTCCACCAAAAATTTTCTTGACTGTAGGAGCCCCGTTCATTTTTTTTCTTGATATCTATATTGTATATTTCATGTGATTTGCGATTACAAAAGGGAACAACTAGTTCACTAAATCCAAATGAAACAAAACTAAGTGCCAGACCTGTAAATAAGAGAGGTCTTGCTAATCTGAATAGTGGTAGTCCCGAAGCTCTCATAGCGGTTATTTCAGAGTTTTTTGAAAGGATGCCTATTGTAAATAGGGTTGAGATTAAAATTGAGATTGGCAGCATGAAATGAGTTGTTATTGGGATTTTATATGCAAAATAAACCAAAACAGAAAGCCAGGGGGCATCTTCTTCGACGATATTGTCAATGCGATCAAAAAAATCAATAACTGTAAAAAGCAATACTCCGATTGTAAGAGTCAGAATTAAGTTTTTAATAAATTGATTTAATATATATTTGTTGAGAATTTTCATGTCTTATCTCCGTTTAATTCCATCCTATTAACTCCATAGGGAAGATACTTTTTTTGTTACAGAGTTAACTCCATCGTTAACTGCATGTAGTAGAGAATTCCATTTCTCAGATCCCATTTGATTTAAAGCCATGAGGGTTATTAAGAAGAATGTTAAATTTGGAATCCAGACTCCTAAGAAGGCATGAACAGATCCTTGCTTACTAAGACTCATTCCGACTGACAGCAACGCATAATAACAAATAAAAACAATTAGGCCGACCATTAGGCTGAGAGCTTGACCCAAAGAGTTATGCGATCTTGGAGGGTGAATGCCTAATGGCATGGCAAGTAATCCTAAAATTAGACATGCAAATGGCATGGAGAATTTTCTTGCAAGTTCAATTTGATAGGTAGCCAAAGACTCTTTGTAAATTTCAGGAATTTTAGTGTCGTTTGCATGTGATAGTTGTAAATCCAGTATAGCTATCTTTAATTCCGGTAGAAACATTTCCCTAGCTTTTTTGCCAGAGGCTTCATTTTTGTTGGCCAACTCTTGAGGGTCAATTTTTATGTCATTATCAACAAATTGAGTCACGTTGTAGGTGCCATCAATTTTAGCGGAATGTATAGTTCCATTAGAGAGTTTAAGATTGATCATTTTAGTTTGACCATCAGAGGTTAATGCT
The DNA here is from genome assembly GCA_034440315.1 of bacterium. Classification (GTDB taxonomy): domain Bacteria; phylum Bdellovibrionota_C; class UBA2361; order UBA2361; family J135; genus JAWXBT01. The sequence goes on along the minus strand of JAWXBT010000453.1, from coordinate 2,050 downwards.
CCCTGATGAGAAGTAATAATTAATCTTTGTTTTGGGTCTCTTCGATCGTCTATTAATACATGTTCTAATGAAGAGTCAGTTTTTGAAATTTTCTCAGCATAAATAGTCAGAGTTCCCAGTTTATTAAAAACCCCTTCGGTCAAGCTAGAGGTTGTGCTTAAGCTAGCAAGCTTAAAAAGTTGATTTGATAATGAATAGTTACCTAAGGGTCGTAGATATATACTTGTTATCAATGATACTAAGGTGGCAATAAGCCCAAAAATAAAAACGGGTCTAACCAGTGTTCCTAAGCTAACTCCGCTTGCACGAAGTACCACAATCTCTGAGTCCAGAGACATTCTAGCGAATGCCAGCATCGTTCCCAGTAAAACAGACATTGGTATGGCAATTTCTAAAAAAGATGGAATGATGGAAGTGAAGACTATAAGAATATCCAGAGGATCTACCCCCTTATTTACTACTAAGGATGTCAATTTAAGGATCCTTGCAGTTACTAAGACAGCAAGAAAAACAGACAAGCAGAGTGTTGTGAAGCGAAAAATCTCAGTAAATATGTAACGATATAAGGTCTTCAATTTGATTGCTAAATTGTACGATAGTTATCAAAACTATAGGCTAGAGATATTAAAACCGAAAGTGAAACAATAGACAATCACAACGCTTTAAGCGATTTGATAGATTGATTAGTTTGAATTTGTTTCTTTGTCTTCTAAACTAAGCCGTTCATGAACTTCTTTTCACGAGCTTCTTCTTTACGTGCTCTCTTTAGAGACTCTTTAGATTTTCTTAGTTTCTTTTCACTAGGTTTTTCGTAATTTTTTCTAAGCTTTAATTCTTTAAATAAACCTTCGCGGATTAACTTTCTTTTAAGGACGCGCATTGCCTTTTCAACATTATGATCAACAGTAATGTCGTTAAATGCTCTCATTTTCTCAGTAACAGCATCAGGATTATTTTTAAACAGTGTATCACTTGAACTTGATGAAGTGTGTGCAGCACCATTGATGGATTTGCTTCTCACAGCACCCTTTGGTTTTGACTCTGAACTTGAATCTTCTGATCCGAAATTTGTTGAACCCATGCTCTCAGTATTCACAGACTTTTTACTCTCCAATTGTGCCGAAATATAATAAATTAATATTCTACCAAATTTTCTCGGGAAAAAGGGTGAGACAATCAAAAAAAGCTCAATAATTTCCCAAGAAGCTATCTAAGAGCGGCCTATTATCCTGATTTTACTAGGAAAGTAAAGAGTTCAAGTTGTAAACGATTGTATTTTTCGAAGTATTTATTAACTTTTTTATTAATATACAAAGAAGTCAGATATAAGTTCAGTATTTTTAAATAGTTAGGGTGAAAATAGTAATTTCTGGAGGACAGTCTATTCTTAGAGGAATTTCTACCATGCCAATTCCTCGTGAAGTATAGACCTGACAAGCTTTGCCCTCAGGAGTAACTAATCCTTCCATAAATCTTGTATCTCTGATGTTTTTAATAAGAGGACCAACTCCTGGAATTTTGACCTGGCCACCGTGAGTATGTCCACAGAGTGCTAAGTCAAATCTAAATTTATCTTCAGTAAGTGTCTTCGAAATAAAATCAGGATTATGAGAGATTATAATTCGAGAGGAGTCTTTATTTTTGTTTAGTGAAAATTTGCGTACACTAGAAAACCCAGTCCAGTAATCATCAACTAATATAAATTCAAGATTCTGATTTTTGCGAGTTACCGTATAACTAGTATTTATTCCAAGTATTAAATTGTATTGTTGAAAAATATCTTTTGCAGCATCTCCAGCCTCCCACCTGTCATGGTTTCCTAAAACTGCAATAATTCCATCTTTATTTGAAATTTGCCCTAAGCAATCTGCACAACTTCTAAATATTAAGTCAGCGGCCTCTCTTCTATTTTTATATATATCTTGTTGTTTTAGGCGTACCAAGGCCTTAGCAAAAGATGAATTCTCAATCCAAATATAGTCACCTCCTAGAATCACAAGATCTAGGTGTTCCTTATTTAATGAATTAACCATGGTGTCTAGATAATCTT
>JAWXBT010000452.1:0-5520 GCA_034440315.1 bacterium | reverse complement strand
CGAATACTTTTCTGTTGAAAACCTTCGGTTTACTTAAAATATTTAGTTGGGATAACTATTTATCATCCCTCCGGGGGATCGTAAGTCCAAAAAAAGATTTTCTTTAGGAAAGTTATTTTTGGACTTACGATATACCAAGTATCAGAATAACGGAGCGAAATTTCTTTGAGTAAAGATAGTTTTTTTAAGGACACTTGGTATTTATCGGTTTGCCTCTCGTTGATCGGCTTTAAGGTAAGTACAGGTAGTTTCGTGTTTATTTCGCCACGTATTTATGGCACGCTAGTCACAAGGTCGATTGCAAAACCGTTGTCACCGGTTCTCGCTCCCAATCTCCAACCTTTGAGTATGTAGTATCTTTAAATTTTAAGAAAAATCCTCATGAAAAACCCCATTAGAGAATTATTTTTAGTTACATCCATTTTTTTATCTTTCAGTGCTGTTGCACAGCCTAACCCCAAAGTCGATGCTACAATCGTTAAAGATTCCATGCGTGGAATCTATTCTTCCTACAAAGATTTGCAGCCCTTCATTCTTAGTCGCAATGTTTTTTTTGATAAAAAAAACCAACCTAAAATTCTTGAATTAGTTACTTCTCTTCAGTCAGGATTTCATACTATTGATAAAGTAGACAAAAAATTTCATTCCGAACCTGGTTTTGCGACGAATATTTTGATTGTTCATGAAACTCTTACCCAAGTTATTAAAGACCTACGAAGAGGATCTACTGAGTACGATTTACGCCTTCTTAAAGGAATAACTCAGAACTGCAGTACTTGTCATAGTACATACAATCCTGATCTTAATTTTCATGATACATTGCCTAAAGAATTACAAGAAAATCCTGCTGCGAAAGCCCAGTTTTTGATGGCTACTCGTCAGTTTCAAGAGGCTGAAAAAGCCTTTCTCACTGCAGCTAAAATTAATAAAGATACCGGAGATTCTCTAAAAAATTTGCGTCAATGGCTTGTTATTCAAACTCGTATAAACGATCAACCAGATGACGCGCTAACGAAGTTACAAGAATTTCAAAAAAACAATAAAGTTCTCTATTCTTATGAAAATGAAGAAATTGAAGATTGGATAAAGTCACTTAAGAGTTGGAAAAATGATTCTCTAAAACTTTCTGCGTTTGCAAAAGCAAAAATTCTTTTACGTACACCACTTTCTTCGCCTGAGCCGATTTATGCAAGTGTACATGCAGTCGATCTCCTCAGAGCTAGTGGCATGCTTCATCGAGGTTTAAGTGATCGCTCGATTAAAGGAATTGAGAGAGGCGAGAGCTTTTACATGTTGGGATATATATATAGTAAATTGCCACTCTTTTTTATTGATGAATTACCTGAAATTTATTTTGAGCAATGTATCCGTGAAAATCCAAATTCTGAAGTTGCACGATCTGCCCATGCTATTTATAAAGACCTGATTATTTTAAACTATACTGGCAGTGGAGGAACACATGTTCCGGGAGATCAGCTTGCAAAGGTTGACGATCTGTATCGCATAGCTTTTGGAATTCCTGCTGTTCCCAATAGGCTTTAGATCTTAGTTGGATCAACGAAGTTAACTAGTAAAAAACAATTATGATTTTTACCACCTCCAGATGCTGAAGCCTATCATGCTGGCAATATTCGAACATCGATTTTTGCTCACGGTTAATCGAATCAAGCATTTTAACGAAGCACAGAGGATTTCAGATGCAAGAGATGCCGTAAATGCTGGCCTAGATAAGGATTAGAGCCTAACTCTAGGAGATACAGGAAATATTTCTCCCACTGATGGTAACTCATTGGCATTTGCAAGAAGTACTACTGAAGTGTAAAATATTGTTTACATTAATGGTACAACCACTTCGGGAGGATTCTTTCCTAAGGGCATTAATGGAGAAATTCATTAACTAAATTTTGTTTCAATAATATGCAAATTTTTTTAATTATTAACGCAATTGCTTATCTTGCCCTAGGGTTATGGTGTGCTCTAGCACCGCAAAAAGCAGCTGAGGCAGTTGGTTTCACCTTGAAAGGGCAACAAGGTATTGCCGAGTTTGTTGCCGTTTACGGAGGTCTCGAATTTTCAATTGGATTAATCTGTTTATTTTTATTTTTAAATCCTGATTTTCATCGAATTGGAATTGCTGGACTGGCCATATTTTATGGAAGCATAGTTTGTTTTCGCTCTTACGCCTTGATTAAATTTGGGCAGGATATCTCCCAAGGCTGGTACTTCTTCGGTTTTGAAATAATTTCATTTATTCTTTCTTTACTACTGCTTAGAAAATAATCTTTTTAGAAATTTTTTTGGACTTACTATATATAGTGCAAATTAATTAACTCTCTAATCTAACTTTTTATGCATGATCTATATCGGCGATTTAATAAGATTGATACAAACATTACAGAATGGATGGCCCATAATGGCATACTCTTAACTCGAGTTGCTCTAGGAATTATATTTTTCTGGTTCGGTTTCTTAAAGTTTTTCCCCGGTCTTAGTCCTGCTCAAGAACTTGCTACGAGCACGATTGATGTTTTAACTTTCGGTTTAATTCCTGCACAAATCTCAATTCCTTTACTGGCCTCATGGGAAAGTTTAATTGGTTTAGGCTTAATAAGCGGAATATTTCTTAGACTAACTTTATTACTTTTATTTTTACAAATGGGCGGCACTTTACTTCCAATTCTTTTCTTTCCAGAAGAAATCTTTACTCGAATCCCTTATGCGCCGACTTTAGAAGGTCAATACATTATAAAAAATCTAGTGCTGATTGCTTCAGGCATTGTTGTTGGTGCTACTGCAAGGGGAGGAAAGATTATCGCAGATCCTAAAACTGCAAAAATGGCTCAGCGTATAGAGAAAATTGCGAAATCCTGATTTATAGTACTTTTCTCGTAACGGAGGTAGTTTCGCAACAGGCCCCTCATTTCATTCGGCAATGATTTTTGAAAGTTACTATATAATGATCTGGACAATTTGATTTTAATGTTGAGTAAGTTCTAAAGATTTCTCACATATGAAATTAGATAAAGAGCTGAGATCTAATTAGCAGCTCTTTTTCTTCCATAGCCAAAATAAATAACCAATCCAATTCCCATCCAGACTAATAATCTAATCCAAGTATCACTTGGCAAAGAAGCCATTTGTAAAAATGCAGCCAATGCCCCCAATATTGGAATAACAGGAACCCATGGGCATCTAAATGGACGGTGTAGTTCTGGTTTTGACCTTCTTAAAACCAAAATCCCAATACATACAATTGCAAAAGCTAAAAGTGTACCGATTGAAACGAGTTCGCCTAAAAGACCAATCGGAAAAAGACCTGCTACTAAGGTTGCAACTCCTCCAGTCAGAATAGTCGTTACATAGGGAGTTCCATATTTTGGATGAAGTTTCGCAAATGTTGCGGGAAGCAATCCATCTTTTGCCATCGAATAAAAAATTCTAGGTTGTCCCATCAAGAGAACTAAGACTACTGAACTAAGTCCAGCTATCGCACCAAGTTTAATAAGTGGACGGAGCCACATAAGACCATCACCAGCAGCGTTGATTGCAACTGCAATTGGAGCTGGATCTTTTAATTGGCTGTAATGAACTATTCCAGTCATCACAAGTGAAACTGCAATATAAACAATCGTACAAATTATTAGACTGCCAATAATTCCGATTGGCATATTGCGTTGAGGATTCTTTGTCTCTTGTGCCAAAGTTGAGATAGAATCAAATCCGATATAGGCAAAAAAGATAACACCAGCGCCTCTAAAAATACCGCTCCAGCCAAATTCACCATAATTGCCAGTATTCTCTGGAATAAATGGAGTCCAGTTTTCCATATTAATATAAGCAGCACCGCATAAAACAAATAATACGATCACAGTGAGTTTGATAAAAACAATCAGATTATTAAATTTTGCAGATTCACGAATCCCAATTACAAGTAGCCAGGTACAAATCATTACAATAAACATGGCTGGTAAATTAAGAAATGCTCCAGTTGATTGCCAACCAGTTACTGGATCATGTGTAAATGGAGCTTGAGAAAGTATAGGTGGAATAGGAAAGCCGACATCTTTGAAAAAACTTGAAACGTATCCTGCCCAACCGACGGCGACTGTTGAGGCACCAAATAGATATTCTAAAATCAGATCCCAACCAATAATCCATGCAATAAATCTTCCCATTGTTGCGTATGCATAAGTATAGGCACTACCAGCAACTGGAATCATTGAAGCAAATTCAGCGTAACAAAGAGCTGCAAAAGCACAACCAATCCCTGAAATAATAAAAGAGAGAACAATTGCAGGTCCGGCATATTGAGCTGCAGCTTGACCAGTTAAAACAAAAATTCCAGCTCCGATAATTCCGCCAACTCCTAAGAGAACAAGGTTAGTTGCGGTAAGTGTTCTTTTAAAACCTTGACCATCTTCACTTGTGGATCGGTTAATAAGGGTTTCGATTGAATCGGTTGACATATTGGCTTCTCCTTGGAACGTCTTCTTTTGTCTTATCAAATTTATAAGAAAGCCCCAAGTGTATAAGGTAAGAAAAGCGAAAGGCGAAATGACTTTAATCACTCCGCCTTTCTTTGGGTAACCGTCATAAAATTTATTGTCTTAAGCAGCCATCAAATATCCATCAAACTGATCAGCTCTAACTGCGGATCCATAAGATATTTTGTCTGTACTTACATAGTCTAGGTAGAATTTTTCAAGCTTCCTTCTAAGCATCAATCGAGCCCTATGTAGTCTTGATTTAACGGCGGGTACTGACATGCCCAAAACTTCACCAACTTCTTGGTTTGAGAGACCATCAACATCACGCATTAAAAATATACTTCTATATTCCTCAGGTAATTTACCAATTGCCTGATCTAAAGCACCCCGAAGCTCATGTTGTGTTGAGATATAGTCAACATTGCAATTGGCACTCGAATCTCCAGTCCATGTTTCTTTAACTTGAGGGGATACTTCTTCTATAGAAATAGCAGGAGTTTGTTTACGTTTTCTGATGAGCATTAAAGCTGTATTAACAGTGATTCTATATAACCAGCTCGAGAATGCTGACTTGCCTTCAAATGCTCCGGCTTTTCTGTGTAGGGTAATGAATACGTCTTGGATAACTTCTTCAGCATCTTCTTTATTACGTGTAAAACGAAATGCCAAATTAAAAACCTTTTCAGTATATCTCTCAGTTAACTCAATATAACAATCTTGATTACCAGCAAGAAAACTTTCAATTAACTCTTTATCACTCTTATTTTCTAACATGACGCTCACCCCTTTATAATTAAACTTTCGATTTCACTTCTCTCACTAAGTTGAGAGTAATCTCGATTGATAAAGTGAATGTGCCAGAAACCTAAAGATTGCTTGTCACCGATTTGTAAAAAGAATGTACAATTTTTGAAAATTATGATCTTTTAGGATTGGTTCAGGTCTAATTCTAAGAGTAGAACGCCCATATCAGAGGGGTTTCCCGTAGGTTTGAAACTGAAATTCGTATGCGCTATGCTTCTATATCAAATAT
>JAWXBT010000451.1:0-21210 GCA_034440315.1 bacterium | reverse complement strand
GTCTAAGTGTTTTAATGCAGATACATATTCTTTCTCACTTAAGATATTTTTTAATTCATTAAATATTCTAAATTTTGAAATCGAATCAAGTGCCTTACAATGAAGTGCTTCTTGAAGTAGTTTTTCTGTATTTAGCTCTAATACGCCTGTAATTCTTGCAGCATACCTAATTGATCTAAAGATTCTTGTAGGATCATCAAGAAAGCTTTTAGAATGTAGGACTTTGATTTTGTGATTACGTAAATCCTCAAGCCCACTAAATTGATCTATAATTTTCGATTCAAGTGAAATTCCAGATTGAATGCAAGTCAAGAAATCTTCTAATCGAATAGCCATCGAGTTAATTGAAAAATCACGCCGCTTTAAATCTTCGTTTATAGATGTTGGTGTAACTTTTGGTAGAGATCCGCCTGATTCATAAATTTCCGATCTAGCACTGGCTAAATCTACTTCTGCAATATCTTCTTTATTAATAAAAACTTTTGCAGTAAAAAAGTTTTTAAATTCTTTAAAGCTGCAAGCAAATTCTGTTGCCAGAATCAAAGCAAACTTTGAGGAATCACCTTGAAAAACAAAATCAAAATCTTTAAATGGGATATTTAGAATCTCATCTCTTACAGCACCACCAACTAAATAAAGAGCCAGCTCTTCTTTAAAGGCGAGTTTCTCAACACGTTTCAACACTTCTATCTGACTTGTGGATATCACTTTGAAGCTCGTGACAAATATTTAGAGATGCCACTATTTAAACCCTCAGCCAGTGAGGTTCTAAACTCAGACTTAGCTAGATTTCTTTCGTCCTTTTCGTCACTAACAAAATACATTTCTACTAAAATACAAGGAATATGCGTTCCCACTAAAACATAAAAAGGAGCCTTCTTAACTCCTAAATTATTCTGTTTGCCCCATTTTTGAGTCATATGAGAAATCATAGATTTTTGCATTATGTTTGCTACTGTGATCGAATCTCCAAGTTTTGCATTTTGAATTAAATCGCTAAGCATGAAATTTAAATCACCAACTCCTTCTGTTTCAAAATACTGGTTTTCTCTTTCAGCTAATTTCTGACTACTTTTCTCATTGGTATTATCTAGATAATATGTTTCGATTCCTGAAACATTCGCATCTGGACTAGCATTAACGTGCAGACTAACAAACAATGCTGCATCAAAATCATTTGCTAAATTTGTACGTTCCATTAATGGAACAAAAGAATCCCCTTTCCTAGTAAGCCTAGCTTGAAAAATTTGCTCCTGCTTTGAAAGTGTTAGTAACTTTAAGGCAACATCTAATACGACATCTTTTTCTAAAAGTCCTCCTTTACCTTTCGCCCCGTAATCTTCTCCTCCATGTCCGGGATCGATAATTACTAAGGGTAAATTCGATACTATGGGCTCGCTATTATGGCTATCTACTATTAGATTTCCTTTTCCTTCTTCAATAAGTTTTATTCTGGCCTTAGCAATGCCAACTATATCTCCAGCTAGATATTCATCGACAATCTCAAGATATCGCCTTTTAGCTTCAGGAATATTTGACAAATCATTTGCATAAATATCCCCAACATGGAGCAGAGCATCGTCAGCAAATTCATCACCTGGTAGATCCCTGGGAATTCGCTCATATAAAGATATTGCTCTGTCTAAAAATTCTTTTTCTCCTTTTGCTCTAAAGAGTCCTTCATAGATAATAGAAGCATTATAAATTGATTGGCCTGCCTTATCTTTATTTTGTAATGACAACGCTTGAAATTTCTCAGCTAAGGTTTTCCATTGATTTGATTTTTTAAAATCAACATCAGTATTTCTTAATGAAAGATATTGAGATTGCAGCCGAGAAAACTCTTCAGCATATCCAAACTTTTCTGGACAAAAGCATAGGATAAAAAGAAGTAAATATCGCAAAATCATTCTCATTTTTTTATTTCAGATAACCAATTAAGTGCCTGTAGTGGTGAAAGATGATTTATATCAAGATTATCAAAATTTCTCTTTAACTCCTTTAGGGTTTTATAGTCTGAGGGTTCCACTATTTTTTCTGACTTTCTCGATAATGCACTATCTTTATTAAACATTGATAATTGTGCATTTGAACTGGGGTTTTCATGGTTTTCACTCATGATCAAACGTGCCCGCTCCAATAAAGCACTAGGCAGTCCAGCAATCCGAGCAACCTCAAGCCCATAAGACTTATTAGCTGGCCCTTCACAAATCGAATGAGTAAAAATTATCTGTCCATCTAAATCGGCAGAACCAACTGAAAGATTATATAAGCCTGGCAAGACTCCTTCAAGTTCAGTGAGTTCATGAAAATGTGTAGCAAATAAAGTTTTTGCGCCAATTTTTTCAACAATCCATTCCAAGGTAGCTCTAGCGATTCCAAGTCCATCTTGAGTAGCTGTTCCTCTTCCTAATTCATCTATTAATAACAAAGAGTGTTCAGAGGCATTTGACAAAATATATCCAGCTTCTCGCATCTCAACCATAAAGGTAGATTCACCTTCCATCATATTATCGGAAGCTCCGATTCTTGTGAAAATCTTATCTACTATACTCAGTTTTACAGATTCAGCCGGCACATAAGAGCCAATCTGAGCTAAAATCACTATTAGTGCAGTCTGTTTTAAATAAGTTGATTTACCACCCATATTTGGGCCTGTTAAAAGCAATAATTGTCGATCTGAGTTGTTCATCATTAAAGAGTTAGCAACGAAGTTGTTTTGCAGTTCATGACTCAAAACTGGATGTTGTCCCTTCTCAATATGTAACAATGATTCCTGACAAATTTGAGGCAGTACTAAATTATCTCTTTCAGCAACTTCTGCCAAAGAAAGCAAAACATCGATCACAGAAACTGCTTCGCTAGCACTTCGCACGGAGGCAGTAAACGATTTTAAAAATTCTATAAGCTCTATAAAAATTCTTTTTTCGATCTGGAACTGTTTACTCTCAGCATTAAGAATTTCTTCCTCCATCTGCTTAAGCTCTTCAGTAATGAATCTCTCAGCATTAACCATGGTTTGCTTTCGTACATAGTTAGAAGGCACCTTTTCCAAATTAGATCGAGTTATCTCTATGTAATACCCAAAAACTGAATTGAATCTCACTTTCAAAGACGAGATGCCCGACCTTTCTTTTTCTTTAACTTCCAAGGCTGCTATTAAAGATTTTCCATTACTTCGAATTGATCTTAATCTATCGAGTTCTTGATTATAGCCTTCTCTTATAATACCACCTTCTTGGCTTATTCCAGGTAACTCATCTAATAAAATTTCAGTCATTCTCAAGAGCAATTCTTTTGGAGTCTTTAATCCTTCACTTAGTTTATAAAGAAGACTAGGTAATTTAATTTCACTAAGTACTCTCATTAAATGCTCTAGGGCCTGCAAAGAATCCCTCATTGCACCCAACTCTCTGGGAGAGGCTGCTCCAAGATCTACTCTTGTAGAAATTCTTTCTAGATCCCCGATTTGAGATAATGCCGAGCTAAGACTTTGTCTCAAAGATCTTTCTTCGAAAAGAAATTTAACACTGTCTTGTCTTGCTTTTATTTCTTCTTTAACTCTGGATGGCTTCAGTAGCCACTGACGGATTTTCCTGCCACCTTGTGATGTTTTTGTTGAATCAAAAATAGACAATAAAGTGCCGTGTAATCCACCATCTCGTAGATTTGAAACCAATTCTAAATTCTTGCGACTAGTAGCATCCATCAATAAGCAGTTTTCATGAAAATCTCTACTAACTGAGGTGAATTTAATACTTGTTCCAACTGTAGTCTCATCAATATATCCAAGTAATAGCTGAATGGATTTTTTGGAAAGTTCTGAGAGAGAAATATACCCATCTAATAAAGTTAATTGTCTGGTCGAGTCTTTTGATATCTGTCGAAATTTAAGGATGCTCGGATTTCCTAAAACTGTTTCAATTTCCTTAATCCAGCTACTACGTCTATCGAGTCGCTTCCCTTCAAACTCTCTTGGAATAACGACCTCTGCTGGGACAATGCTGCGGATCTCCGCAATCAAAGCTTCCTTATCTAAATTCTCTTTTACAAAGGCTTTTCCGGTTCGAACATCAGTATAAGCAATAGAAAAGTCAGATCCTAAAGTTGAAACAAAAATTGAAGCAACAAAATTATCTTCTCTATCTTTTGACTCTCCTCCTAAAATCCTAATTCCAGGTGTTACTATCCTTTCAAGCTCTCTATCAACCATCCCTTTTTTAGCATTCGGATCCCCGACTTGCTTTACGACTGCCACGGAATGTCCTTGATTTACTAACTTATCAAGATACGAATCTACGACCGATATTGGAACACCACACATTGGAATCGGATTTTCACTATTTTTATCACGACTAGTTAGGGTTAAACCCAGCATACGAGATGATTTTACTGCATCTTCAAAAAACAATTCGTAGAAATCCCCTACCTGAAAAAAAAGAAGTGCATCGGGATACTTCTCTTTATAGTCGAGATACATCCGAAGCATCGGAGGCAAAGAATCGAAAATTATTTTAGCGGCACTACTTTCCATAAATATCTATCTCGAGTTATCATAGCCATTAGCTATAACAAAATAAATAATCATGATGTCTGCTGCCCAAAAAACTTCCAGAATAATGCTCATCGATGATGAACCTGGAGTTATTTTTGCTCTTAAATTGATGCTTGAAGCTCTCGGTGCAGAAGTAAATACCTTTTCTGAGGGCCTTTCTGCATTAGAAGCTTTAAAAATTGATTCCGCTTATGACTTTATACTTTGTGATTTAAGAATGCCTGAAATTGATGGCTTTGCGGTCTTAAAAGCTGTCAAAAATATATACCCTTCTTTGTATTTTATCCTTATTTCAGGTCATGCAAGTAATGAGGACATATTAAAAGCTGAGGCTTTGGGAATGGATCGATTCTTGGCTAAACCATTCTCGGGGGAAGAAATAACAGCATTAATTAATGAAACTAAGTAAAAACTAAAAAAAATACTTTTCTACTTGGTCTGACTTCGGCGAACTCAGTCGGTTAGGGCGTTACTTTAAGGCCGTGTTCTCAGCCTTCTTAGTTTTCTCCGTTTTCTCCGTGTTTTCAGTGTCCTCCGTGGTTAAAAAATTCCTAAAAATATTTAACCACGGAGAACAAAGAGAGCACGGAGATAATGGACTAGTTATCCTGACCCATCTTTTGACGAATTAAATCGCCGAAAGTAACTGGACTTGCACTATCTTCCATATAGCCAGAAAGCTCTTCTTTCTCCTTACGACGAGCAACAGCTCTCATGCTAAGACTGATTCTTCTTTCCTCGTTATCGATGTTAGAAACTTCAGCTTCCATCTCATTACCTACAGTATAGATAGTTCTTGGGTCTACGCCGCGCTCAATAACGAGCTGGGACATATGCACAAGTCCTTCAACACCTTCTTCGATCTGAACGAACACACCGAAGTCAGTAACTGATGTGATATTACCTTTGACCTTAGAGCCAACAGGGTAACGCTTGGAGATTGCATCCCATGGATCTTGTGTAAGATGCTTAACGCCAAGACTGAGTCTTTCGTTATCAACATCGATCTCAAGAACCTGGGCCTCAACTTCTTCGCCTTTCTTGTAAAGCTCTTTGATCTCTTTTGGATCTTTAATTCTCTTAGTCCAAGAGAAATCTGATACGTGGACAAGACCATCAATGTCATCGGCAACACCAACAAAGATACCGAAGTCAGTAATTGATCTGACTTGACCTTTGATGCGAGTTCCAACTGGATTCTTAGCAGCAAATTCAACCCATGGATTGTTTGTAAGCTGTTTAAGTCCAAGGCTGATTTTCTTCTCTTCAGTATCAACAACCAAGACAACTGCCTCAACAGCCTGACCGACTGAAAGGATCTTACTTGGATGCTTGCTCTTTTTAGACCAGGTCATATCGGAGACATGAACTAGACCATCAAGGCCTTCTTCAAGTGCTACGAACGCGCCGTAATCAGCAATATTGATAACCTTACCGGAAACTTTCTTGCCAACAGGATACTTCTCTGGAACAGTTGCCCAAGGATCTTGAGCAAGTTGCTTCATACCAAGACTAACTCTTTGATTATCAGCATCATGCTTAAGAACTACAACTGGGATCTTTTGTCCAATTGTAAGTTTCTCAGATGGGTGATTTATGCGGCCCCATGAAATATCAGTGATGTGTAATAGACCATCAATTCCGCCAAGATCAATGAAAGCACCGTAATCGGTAATGTTCTTAACAATACCTTCAAGTACCACACCTTCTGAAAGTACTTTCAATGTCTCAGATCTCAATGCATCACGTTCAGATGTAAGAACTGATTTTCTTGAAAGAACTATATTTCCTTTATCACGAGAAATTTTTAGAACTTTAAAATCTAAAACTTGACCGATGTACTTATCAAGATTTCTTTGTGGACGAATATCGATCTGGGAACCAGGCAAGAATGCTGGGATTCCAATATCAACTTGCAGACCACCTTTTACTTTCTGAATCACAGTACCACTTACGAGTTCATTTTTTTCGTAAGTGTCCTCAACTAACTTCCAAACTCTATACTGATCAGCTTTTTCTTTTGACAAAACTACTTGGCCCATTTCATTCTCGGCAGTCATGATCATGACTTCCATTTCATCGCCAAGATTTACTTTTAGCTCGCCCATTGCAGTTTTAAATTGCTCAATCGGCACAAGTCCATTTGACTTATATCCAATATCAACTTCAATGAAATCTTTTCCAATCTCAACGACAGTACCTTGTACGCAACGCCCTTGACGTAACTTGTTAACACTCTCTCCATAAAGTTTTTCAAACTCTGTATGAAAAGATGAACTAGAATTTCCTGATGTACCTTCCACTTTAATTTTCCTAAGTTAAATAAAAAGTTAATTAGACTTAGCCACAGCAGGTTTTGCTTAATAAAAGCACGGTCATACCCCAAACGGATTTGACCGGATTATTTGTGGCTAAGTATATATTTTTTGGCAAAAAGGCTCGCGCCGTTTTAGCAATTTATAAAAATCTTACCGATTGGACGAAACTATTACTAAATAGTTTCTAGAGAAGGCTCCTTCAACGCGATGGAATGAATAGATGCGCTATCTCAAATAAGTCTCCTTTTAGTGGCATGAGCATACATATTTTCTAGGCTTTCCGTCAATGTTGCTGAGGAGTTATCTATAATAATTGCCTCTTTTGCTGGTATTAGAGGTGCAATGGCTCTTTCAGAATCCCGAGTGTCTCTTTCAAGAATTTCGATTTTCATCTGTTCTTTTAAGAGGTTAAGCTCATTTTGGCTCAGCGGCTTACCCGCTTTGATCCTCTGAGCCTCCATCTGGATAAGCCTGCGCTTAATGCGTGTTTCTGCATCAACCTGGATATAAAATTTAAGATCCGCATCAGGAAAGATTACTGTTCCCATATCTCTACCTTCAGCGACTAAATTAAAACCGGCAAATGCCTCATGTTGAATTGAAACTAGTTGCTTTCGAACCTTGGCCAAAACTGACACCTTTGAAGTTGCTTCGGATACTTCAACTGTACGAAGCTCCTCCCCGAGAACTTTTCCATTGAGAGAAATAACTGCCTCCCCTTGTTCATTTTTCTCTACAATAATGGAGGAGGCCCGAATCAAGGCTGCTAATTTATCTTCATCAGTAAAATCACATCTATTTTGAATAGCTATCAGAGCAACAGTTCGATAAATTGCCCCAGTATTTAAATGAATAAAACTTAGTTTTTTAGCTAATAGATCTGCAAGAGTACTTTTACCTGAACTTGAGGGACCATCTATTGTGATAACTTTACGTTTTGGAATCATCTAAAAACTTTTAAGCATCCCAAGTCTTTGTTACGGGTGGTGAATAAGATTCTAGAAATCCGGAGCTACTGCATCTTCATAGATTGATTTTGCAACCTCTTCGGAAAGATCAATCAAGGCCTCTTGTTCTTGACCACGAGAGATTTCCACATCATTTAATGCTGCTAACGTTTGTGCATCCAAGCCTCCTTGAGCAAAATCAGCAGAGGAAGTCACCACAGTTTGTCCTGTAGTTCCAAACCCTTTTGCAACACTCATTAAAGGATTTCGCCAAAGAACTAGGCCATCTTTCCGTTTTAAATCTCCAAATACTTGTGCAACTGTTTCATATTGTAAAACGGTATCAGTTCCAGAAGTAACACTTCGAGCTTCCCGTTCCACAGAGAGAACTTCAACTTTTAAAATTGCATCTGCTAAATCAGGTTTGTCCACAACTGTAATGACTCCATACCTTTCAAAACGCTCTCTAAGTGCCTCTGTTAAAAGATTGGTTATTCTATTTTCTGAAGTCTGATTCTCCACTGTAGGTATGAAGATATTTTTTATCTCCGGAGGAAGAACACTGCCACTTCCTTGGAATGTATAACCACAACCCACAATGGCAATTAATAATGTAACAATAAATATTTTTTTCATCCCTTCTTAACTCCTGTCTTACTGATTCTTTTAGGCATCTGATCTAGATAAGACATTATTGCCTTTCCTCTTACATCAAGCTCTCTCAGATCTTGCAATGTTTTTACTTTACCACTTTTTGCCAGTTCCAGAAGATCCGAGTGAATTAGAGACAACTTTAAAAGAGTATTTTTCTCAGTTTCACTTAATTTATTTAGATCCTTATCAAATGACGTGAGCCACTCAGAAAAGGCTTTGGTATACTGTTCTAATTTATCAACAATTGATTCGGGTACAGAAGAATCAAGGGAAAGAATTTTTTCTCCCAGAATGATTAACGCCGACACGTCCATTAAAGGCCCAATATATTGAACCCACAATCAACGTACGTCGTTTCGCCGGTAATTCCAGAGCTTAAATCACTAAGATAGAACAAAGCTGACTTTGCTACATCATCTTGAGTGACATTTCTTTTCAGTGGAGCTCTTGATTCAAAACTACTTAACAACTCTCGAAACTGAGGTATTCCCGCTGCTGCTAATGTTTTAATGGGACCAGCAGAAATAGCATTAACCCGAATATTATCTTGGCCTAAATCTGCTGCTAAATACCTAACAGAAGACTCGAGAGCTGCCTTTGCAACACCCATCACATTATAATTCGTAACAACTCTTTGCGCACCCAAGTATGAAAGAGTTATAATTGCTCCAGATTTTCCTTTCATTAATGGATAAGCCCCTTTGGCAACAGCAATTAAAGAGTATGCTGAAACATCGAGAGCTAACTGAAATCCTGCTCTGCTTGTATCCATGAAACGGCCTTTAAGGTCATCCCCATTTGCAAAAGCTAAAGAATGTACAACTCCATCTAAAGAGCCCCATTTTGATTGTATTTCTGAAAAAAGATTCGATATATCAGAGTCTTTTTGAACATCACATGGAAGAACAGTTTCGCAACCTAATTCCTGAGCAAGTGGTCGTACTCTTCTTTCTATGGCGTCATTGACATAGGTAAAAGCAAGTTCTGCACCCTCTTCACGTAATTTTTGAGAGATTCCCCAAGCGATGCTTCTTTCATTAGCAACACCAAGGACTAGTATCTTCTTACCCTCAAATAGTCGCATCAGATTTCTTACTCACTTTTTTCAGTCTTCTTTTTGACAGCAGTCTTTTTTGGTTTCGCAGAAGCTTCTTTCTTGCCTTCGCTCTTTGGAGCAGCTTTCTTTGCTGATTTCTTTTCTGAAACTGACTTGGTAGCATCTGTTTCAGAATTATTTGATGTTTTAATTTCAGCTTTATCAACGAATTCAATAACTGCCATCGGAGCAGAGTCGCCAGCTCGGAAATCAGTACGAACTATGCGTGTATAGCCACCATTTCTAGTTTTAAATCTTGGTCCAAGTTCAGAGAAAAGCTTTTGTACTGCATCTTTCTCAAAAATATATGATAAAGCTTGTCTTCTCTTATGAAGAGAATCTTCTTTAGCCATAGTAATAAATTTCTCAACTAAAGGACGCATCTCCTTAGCTTTTGCAACAGTTGTTATAACCTTCTCACGAAGAATCATAGCTGTAACAAGATTTCTTAAAAGAGCTCTTCTATGGGAAGAAGTTCTTCCAAGAGCACGATGTATTAACTGATGTCGCATAACAACTTATCCCTTAAAAATTCTAGGCTTAAAGCCCTGGATCCAAATTTACCTCTCTTGAACGAGATTCTAGATTCTCTCTTGTTGGAAAGTTATCAACTTTCATTCCAAGAGTTAATCCCATGGTTGTCAAAATTTCTTTAATCTCATTAAGAGATTTTCGACCAAAATTCTTAGTTCTGAGCATCTCTGCCTCAGTCTTTTGAACTAACTCACCGATAAACTTGATGTCTGCATTCTCAAGACAATTTGCGCTTCGTACACTGAGTTCAAGCTCATCAATTCGACGATAAAGACCAGCATTGAGAGCTTCCTTTGGTTCTTCTTTAATTTCAGCTTTTACGTCTTCTACAACGTAGTCACCAACAAAAAGACTTAACTGATCTCTTAAAATATGAGCTGCTTCAGCTACAGCTGTTCTTGGATCAATACTACCATTGGTCCAAATCTCCATTGTTAATTTGTCGTAGTCAGTACGTTGCCCAACACGAGCATTAGTCACAACATGGTTAACTTTTCTAATTGGAGAAAAGATTGAATCTAGAAAAATTGTCCCAATTGGGGATTCTTCAACTTTGTTTCTTTCAGCAGGAACATAGCCACGTCCCTTCTTAACAGAAAGAGTCATATTAAACTTTGATCCAGCAGCTAATGTTGCAATGTGTGCTTCCGGATTTACAACTGAAACATTAGGATCGCCAGCTATCATGCCTGCTTTTACAATGCATGGACCTTGAGCTTCAATTCGAACAACTGCTTCGTTCTTATCATCTAATCTCAATACAACTTCTTTAAGATTAAGAACGATTTCAGTAACATCTTCCTTAACACCAGGAATCGTTGAAAATTCATGCATTACACCATCAATAACAACGGATGTAATCGCGCTTCCTTGTAAAGAAGAAAGCAAAATCCTTCTTATGGCATTGCCCATTGTATGGCCAAAGCCTCTTTCGAGCGGCTCCGCTACAAATTTACCATAACGATCATCGAGGGTCTTTGTCTCAATGTCCACTCGCCTTGGTTTAATCATGTCAGTTAATGATGTGCGACGCATACGATTCCCTCAAATTAAAATTCAAAAAAGTAAAACTACCGATTATCTGGAATACAACTCAACTATTAACTGCTCATTCATAGGTTGAGTAATTTGATCACGAGTTGGCATACTTTCTACTGTTGCCTTTTTGTTTTCACGATCAACATTAATCCAGGTTGGAATACTTCTGCTCTGAGCAAGAACCATTGCTCCAGCAATTGCAATCTTATCTTTGCTCTTTGGTCTTACTTCAACAACATCTCCAGTTGACACTTGATAAGATGGAATATCTACTTTCTTTCCATTCACTAGCATCAAACCATGACGTACTAATTGACGAGCATGTCTTCTCGAATATGCAAAGCCCATTCGAAAAACCATGTTATCAAGTCTTTTTTCAAGCTTAGTGATGAGCTCAGTACCAGTCATACCCTTGCTTTGTGCAGCCTTAGCAAAAGTATTTCTGAATTGCTCTTCGTTAAGACCATACACCCTCTTAACTTTTTGCTTTTCTCGAAGCTGCAGCTTATATCCTGAAGCCTTGGAGCGTCTCTTGCCATGTTGACCAGGCCCACCCTCGCGTTTTTCAACAGCGCACTTTGCACTAAAGCATCTCTCGCCTTTAAGGAAGAGTTTCTCTCCCTCTACTCGGCACAAACGACAAACTGATCCGCAATACCTTCCCATGAAAGCATTTCCTCTCTTAATTAAACTCTTCTTCTTTTAGGAGCTCTGCAACCGTTGTGAGGTACAGAAGTAATATCTCTTATTACAGAAATATTTAATCCACTCTGATGAAGTGCTCTTAAAGCTGATTCTCTACCAGCTCCAGGTCCCTTCACCACAACACTTACAGTTCTTAGGCCATGCTCCATTGCTTTTCTAGCTGCAGTTTCAGCTGCTACTTGAGCAGCAAATGGAGTTGACTTTCTTGAACCCTTAAATCCACCAACACCAGAACTTGACCAAGAAAGTGTATTTCCAGTCATGTCAGTAATTGTAACAAGAGTATTGTTGAAAGTTGCATTTACATGAACAACTCCAACAGGCACATTTTTTTTGACCTTTTTCTTCTTACTCTCTTTTGAGTTATCTTTTTCTTGTTTATCTTGTTTATCTTGTGTCTCAGCAGCCACTGTAATCAACTCCTAGCAATTAAAAACTAAACAACTTTCTTCTTAACAACGGCCATCTTTCGTGGGCCCTTTCTAGTACGAGCATTTGTCTTTGTTCTTTGACCACGAACAGGCAAGCCTTTTCTATGACGCAAACCGCGATAGCAACCCAAGTCCATCAAGCGTTTAATATTGGTGGTAACTTCGCGCTTGAGATCGCCTTCAACTTTTTCTCGACCCTCAAGAATAGATCTGATTTTTGCTACTTGCTCATCTGTCAAATCATCAGTACGAATATTAAAATCAATTCCTGCTTCGTTCAAAATTTGTTCGGACTTTGAAATACCAACTCCATAAATATAGGCTAGTCCTCTAACTATTCTTTTGTTTCTTGGCAAAATTACTCCGGCAATACGTGCCATACTACTTCTTCTCCTAGAAAAAATTATCCTTGACGTTGCTTGTGCTTTGGTGTTCTGCTGCAGATAACATAGACGACACCTTTGCGGCGAACCACTTTGCAATAATCACAAATTGGTTTTACTGAAGCTCTAACTTTCACAATTCAAATCTCCAAATCGAAAATACAAAAACAAAAAAATGCACACGCTCGCAGTAATCACCATTGTTTATTCACCTACAATGCTGATTGGGTGAACCGACACCTTCTAAAAATGTCTCTCGCTCCCAACGGAAGTTACTGTGAACACTATACAATTCTGCCAAATCACTCGGAATTTCGAAGTCCGAGAGTGGCAGATACTACACAGTAATACAAACAATCTCAAGGGTTAGCCGCTTAAAAGTCTTCAATTTTAGCAAAATTACATCAATAAAAAGCCCTTCTGCTGCGAACTTTCTTCCCAAATTCGGCGTGACTGGAAAGTGTCAGTTCTAACAAAAAGGAAAATCCATTAGGTTTTAACAATCAGATTCACTAAAGTTGATTTTACATCCCCAATATTTACTGAATAAACTAGTTTATGAACGATTGTCAAAAAGCCTAGAAATCTCACTAGAAATTGCTTTTATGCCAGCGGTACCCGTAACCTTATACAACCTATTAGTTTTACTGTAAAAATCAGAAACAGGTGCTGTTAGAGAATGATAAGTTCTTAAACGCTCCTCTATGACTTCTTTGGTATCATCGCTTCTACCTGATTTTTTACCTCTATTAAGAAGTCTTTCAACTAATACGGAATCAGGCACATCAAGCTCAATGACATGAGTAAGTGGATTTTTCATTTCCAATAAAAGAAAATCTAAGGAAGTCGCCTGATAAATAGTCCTAGGAAAACCATCCAATAAAAATCCATTTTTACAATCAGCATTTGAAAGTCTTTCTTTTACTAAGTCAATTACAAGTTCATCTGGAACTAGTTTGCCACCATCCATATAAACTTTGGCTTTTATTCCAAGAGGTGTTGACTCAGAAATAGCTTTTCTAAATATATCACCAGTTGAAATATGTAATATTTTTTTTTCTTTGGTAATTAATTCGGCTTGAGTGCCCTTTCCAGCACCTGGAGCGCCCAACAGAACTACACGAAGCTCTTTTGAGTTACTCACAGATATTACTCCTACCTTCTTAAAAGTCTTGAGCGAGTATATCCCATTGAGCCAATACCGCCTTTTGCTTTAGTATTTTTCCCCATGAAATCTTCATAATTTCTTGCAACTATATGAGATTCAATTTGAGAGACGGTATCTAAAATCACACCCACTGCAATTAGAACAGAAGTCCCACCAAAAATATATGCGAAACTTACGACGCCTAAATTGATGTAAATTAATTGCGGGACTATACAAATTAAAGAAATATAAACTGCTCCCCATAGAGTAAGTCTATTTAGTACACTATAGAAAAAGTCAGCAGTTTGTTTTCCAGGCCTAACAGTTGGAATAAATCCACCATTCTTTTTTAAGTTCTCAGCAACTTCAGGAGGATTGAAAATCATCGAAGTATAAAAAAAGCTAAAAAATATAATTAACGCCATAAACACTAGAGAGTAAACCCATGTTCCAGGAGTAAGATAAGACATAAAGTCAGCTAATGTTTCATTTGTACTCATTGAAGCAATTGTAGCTGGTAGTACAAGAAAAGCTGAGGCAAAAATAGGAGGAATTACTCCTGCCATATTTACTTTTAGAGGCATGTACTGAGTCTGAGCTTGGGTCATTTGGTTTCCCACCATTCTTCTAGGATACTGGACTGGAATTCTTCTGTGAGCTCTTTCCACAAAAACAATGCCTGCTACAGTTAAGAAACAGAAAGCCAAAACAATTAAAATTGTTAATGGTGCAACTTCCTGATTTCTTGCTAGCACTAAAGTAGATAGAAAAGTTTCAGGCATTTTTGCAACTATTCCAGCAAAAACAACGACACTCATGCCATTACCAATGCCTTTTTCATTGATTTGCTCGCCGATCCACATGATGAATGCTGTCCCAGCTGCAAGAGTAATTGCTGTAGTAATTCTAAAAGACCAACCAGGACTTAGAACAACTCCTTGCCCCTCTAATCCAATTGCGATCATTACTCCCTGAAAAAGAGCGAGTAAAACTGTGAATTGACGAGTATAACGAGTGATAATTCTCCGACCTTGTTCTCCGTCCTTCTTCAACCGTTCAAGTGATGGAATACTTGAACTAAGAAGCTGCATTATAATGGAGACGCTGATATATGGCATGATTCCCAATGTAAAAATTGAGAACTGCTCTAAAGCACCACCAGAAAACATGTTCACTAAACCAAATAGTGATCCGTCTGTGGTATCAAACATTCTTTTAAGAGCTTCAACATCAATTCCTGGCGTTGAAACATAAACACCGAACCGATAAACTGCCAACATCCCTAAGGTGAAAAGAACTCTTTTTCTAAGCTCGGGTATTTTGCTTACGCCCTCAATGCCAGCAACCATTATTCGTCTTCCCTAAATATTGACACAAAATAAAAATCAAGAAGCGAAGGTAATTATTTCTTTTTCTTTGTTGTCTTTTTTGTTGTCTTGATTTCTGTCTTTTCTAGCGTCTCAGTTTTATTTGATTTTTGAAACTTGCTAACGATTTCAATACTTCCACCCAATCGCTCAACTTCAGTTCTTGCAGAAGTTGAAATTGCTGCAACTTTAAAATTTAACTTTTTAGTCAGTCCAGCTGAGTGAAGAATTTTAATTCCTGCACCAAAATTAGTACTTTTAACCATCTTCTTAGCCTTCAGTGATTCAAGATCCACTGTTTCACCAGCGTTGAAAACTTCTAGTGATCCTAGTTTAAGGATATGGAAATAGTTAGCACCAGTCACGCTTACTCTTGAAGTGAAACCGAATTTTGGCAATCTTCTGTAAAGTGGCATCTGTCCACCCTCGAATCCAGGACGAATTGTTCCACCGCTTCGAGCAGTCTGTCCTTTTCCACCACGACCAGAAGTTTTACCTGCTCCAGATCCTTCACCACGGCCAATTCTTCGACTTACTTTTCTAGATCCCTTTGCCGGTTTTAATTTTGAAAGTTCCATCTTGAGCTCCTTATAAACTATTTCTTACTTTCTTGAACATCAACTAGGTGGCGAACTTTATTCACCATACCAACCACAGCCTCATTTATAATATGAACCTTTGATTTGCCGATTCGACCCAAGCCCAAGGCATTAAGCATTTTATAAGTGCGATCTGCTCTGGAAGCGACGCTTCTTATTTGTGTTACTATAATTTTTGAACCGGATTTCATAAATTCACTCTAGTATTACAAAAAAATTAAAACGCTCTGTAGTCAAGCTCAGCAACAGGAATCTTCCTATCACGCCCGATTGTTTCTTGAGATTTTAAACTCAACAAACCTTGTATGGTTGCAATAAGAACATTATTTGGATTATTTGAACCAATAACCTTAGTTCTAATATCTTTAATTCCGGCTGCTTCAATTACAGCTCTTACAGCAGATCCAGCAATAACTCCCGTTCCTGGTTTACCAGGAAGTAAATAAACTTGGGTTGGACCAAACTTGCCAATAACATCATGAGGAATTGTTGTTCCAGAAAGAGGCACAACGATCACGGCTTTTCGAGCCTGCTCTCCACCTTTGGCAATGGCCAAGGGAACTTCCCCTGATTTACCAAGACCAAAGCCTACTCGTCCGGCACCATCACCAGTTACAACCAATGCGGTGAAACCGAAACGACGACCACCCTTAACAACTTTGGCCGTACGGTTAATAAACACAACGGTTTCTTTGAGATCTGCTCCCTCAGGAAGCTTCACTCTGCGCGACATCATTTTACTCTTTAGAGACATATAATCTTTAGATCCTAATTAAAACTGAAGCCCTTGTTCTCTTGCACCATCAGCAACTGCCTTAATGCGTCCATGAAAAAGATTTCCATTTCTATCAAAAACTACCTTTTCGACTTTCTTTTCAATTGCTCTTTTAGCCAAAGCGATCCCAACAGCCTTTGCAGCTAATACACTTTTTGAACTCTTTGCCTTACTTGGAATCCCTTCGGCTTTGATACTTGAGAGACTCTTCATTATTTCTTCTTCTTGAGAAGAAGCACTGACTAACACTATGCCAGTATCATCATTAATAACCTGGGCGTATGTAAACTTAGAGCTTCTGTAGACACACAAACGTGGACGTTCTGTAAATCCAAAGATTCTCTTTCTAATAGAGATTTTTCTTTTTTCTCTAGGTGTTAAATCTTTTCTTTTAATTCTTGTACTCATAATTCACCGACCATAACGGTTTAGACCGTTTTACTAAAAACAAAATTTATTTTTTACCAGCCTTACCAGCTTTCCTTCTTACTGTTTCACCGACAATGCGTATACCTTTTCCAAGATATGGCTCAGGTGGTCTAACTTTTCTTATATTAGAAGCAAAGTTACCTAATACCTGTTTATCAGCTGATTCAAGCATAACGATAATATTTTTATCAATTTTACAGGAAACACCTTGAGGAATCGGCATCACTACTTCATGTGAGTAACCAACATTAAGCTTAAGGGAATTTTTAGCTACTGTTGCACCATAACCAACACCTTGAAGCTCAAGATTTCTTGTCCATCCAGTATTAACACCGAAGACCATATTATTTATGGTAGCTCTTGCACTGCCCCAATTAGCACCAATCTGAGCATCCTCGCCGACTGTTGCAGATAGATGAAGTTTTGTTCCATCAACCTTCACTGAGATACCTCGACCTAATTGATACTCAAGCTTTCCTTTTGGACCCTGTATAGAGACCATATTACCAGTAATGCTAGCTTGAACGCCTTTTGGCATCTCAACTGGTTGTTTACCTACTCTTGACATGACTTATCACCTTAAAATTCAACTAAAATATTTTTGCCAACAGTTCGCCGCCAACACCTAATCTTCTTGCTTCCCTATCGGTCATTATTCCCTGAGAAGTAGAAACAATTGCAATTCCAAGACCGGAAGCAACTCGAGGCAACTTAGTCTTCTTAGCGTATACTCTGCGACCTGGAGTACTAACTTTCTTAACTCTAGATAGAAGTGGCTCACCTTCTGAATCATACTTCAAGTAAACCTTGAACTGATCAAATTTGTCTTCAGCATCTTTCTCTTTATCGAAAGTTTCAACATACCCTTCTTTTTTAAGAAGAGTTAAAATTGAAAATGCTATTTTCGAAGAAGGGATCACAACAGTCTTGTGATAGACAGCTTGTGCATTTTTAACCCTAATTAATATATCTGATACTGTATCTGTAGACATCTTTCTCTCTCGTTTTACGTCAAATTTACCAACTTGCTTTTGCCAAACCAGGAATCAAGCCTTGATGGGCAAGTTTTCTCAAGCAAAGCCTGCAAAGCAAAAACTTTTTATAAACTGCACGGGAACGACCACAGCACTGACATCGTGTATACGCACGAGTCGAAAACTTTGGTTTCATCTGTTGTTTAAGAACTAAACACTTTTTTGCCACTTAACGAACTCCTAATCAAAAATTCCCAATTACAAACTTTATTGCTGTACAGTTACAACTTTCTTAACAAATGGAATACCCATATGTGCCAACAAAGCTTTTCCTTCCGCATCAGTTACTGCAGAAGTCACAAAAGTAATATTCATTCCTCTGTCTTTATCAACTTTATCGATTTCAACTTCAGGGAAAATGGATTGCTCTTTCAAGCCCATGGTAAAATTACCTCTTCCATCGAATCCTTTAGTTGGAACTCCTTTAAAGTCTCTAACTCTTGGTAGTGCGACGGAAATAAATCTATCTAAAAATTCAAACATTCTCTTGCCACGAAGAGTTACCATGCACCCAATTGGAAGACCTTTTCTTAATTTGAAAGAGGCAATAGACTTTTTAGATTTAGTAACTACTGACTTTTGTCCAGAAAGCTTGGTCATTGCCTCTTCGGCGTACTCAATGATCTTTTGATTTCCAATAGCCTCACCAAGTCCCATGTTTAAGACAATTCTGGTCAATTTAGGAACTTGCATAGCAGAGCTGTACTTAAACTCTTTCTTTAAGTTGGCTACAACTTCCTTTGCGTAATGTTCTTCTAATCTAGTCATGGCTCAAATTCCAATATTCAAATCAACAATATTTACTTAAATCTGTACAAACTCATCACTTTTTGGATCTTTATATCCGCGAACTTTCTTTCCATCAGCTAACTTTTGAAAACAAACTTTGACAGGTTGTTTTAGCTTATCTGCAAAAAACATTACATTCGAAGTATGAACTGGTGCTTCCATAGGGATCTTGCCACCCAATTTATCTGGACCAGATGGTTTTTTGTGACGAGTTACAAAATTTAACCCCTCGATCACTACTTTATCTGTTCCAACAAAACGTAAAACTTTTCCAGTTTTACCTTTGTTTACTTTTTTCTTACTATTACCACCGGCTATAATCATAACTGTATCACCAACTTTAATATCGGTTCTCAGTCTCCTTCTTCCGGCTTTCATTATAACGCTCTTCATATACATCTCACTTTCAAAAACTTTTCTTATAGAACTTCGGGAGCCAATGAAACAATCTTCATAAACTTTTTGCCTCTTAACTCACGGGCAACTGGTCCGAATATTCTAGTACCAACTGGCTCATCTTGTGCATTGATGAGGACAGCACTGTTCTCATCGAATCTTATGTAAGATCCATCACTTCTTTTTAGCTGTTTACAGGTCCTAACGATTACTGCTTTATGAACAGTACCCTTTTTAATCTTAGAATTAGGTATCGCCTCTTTTATAGCTACAACTATTACGTCGCCTACAGATGCATATCTTCTGCGAGACCCGCCCAGCACTTTTATACACTGAACTTTTCTTGCTCCGGAATTATCTGCAACTTCAAGTACTGACTTCAACTGAATCATGACTTAATCCAACTTAAATTACTTGACCTATATCATCTTTGGTCACTTTCAAAATCTCAACTACTTTCCATCTTTTTGTGCGACTGATAGGACGTGTCTCAACGATTTTTACTTCGTCTCCAACATTACATTTATCTTCTCCATCATGAGCAACAAATTTCTTGGTTGATGTAATGTACTTTCCATACACTAAATGTTTCTTCATCTCAGTTACGCCAATGATAACTGTCTTATCCATTTTATTACTGAGAACAACACCCTGACGAAACTTGGGGCGGCCTCTTTCTTCTGTCTTAGTTGTCATACATTCTCTCTAAAAAAATCAGTTACTATTGAGCTCTTGCTTCATTCAAGACAGTCTTAATTCTAGCAAGCTCACGTCTAAGATCTCCTAGTCTGTGACTTTGCTTAAGCTGTCCGGTTTTCTTACTAAATCTCAACTTCATCAAATCCTCAGATACCTTAACTTCCCTCTGTTTGAGTTCCTTCGGTGTCAATGCTCTTAGATCTTTTACAATATTTGCACTCTTCATCTTAATTCTCCAAAAGCTAAAGGATTCCCTCGCTACGTATAATTATTTCAGTCTTAAGCGGCAATTTTGCAGATGCTGATCGGAGTGCTTCCATTGCAGTCTCTTTTGTAACACCTGTCAGCTCAAACATAATTCTTCCGCGGCGAACATTCGCGACCCATCTATCTGGAGCACCTTTTCCCTTACCCATTCTGACTTCCGCAGGTTTAGAAGTAAGAGGATGATCTGGAAAGATTCTTATCCACATCTTTCCACCCTTCTTCATACCTCTAGAAATTGCAATACGACTCGCCTCAATCTGCCTATTTGTTACCCAACCTGCCTCTAAAGCACGAAGACCAAAGTCACCAAAATCCAAATCAATGGCCCTGTTCTCAACTCCTCGCAACTGACGGAGTCGTTTCATTTGCTTGCGATGTTTTGTCTTCTTTGGGCTTAACATAAATCAAATTCCTAGTCAGAGTTTTTGCTAAATAATCTCTAAAATATCATATTTAATATCATATTTATAATATCAAAGCTGCATTGCCTCAAAAGGAGTCTCTTCTCCTGGGGCAAACTTCTCTCCCTTAAATATCCATACCTTAATACCAATCACACCATATGTAGTGGCGGCTTCAGAAAGAGCATAATCGATGTCTGCGCGAAGTGTATGAGAAGGAATTCTACCTTCTCTTAGTGTTTCGCAACGAGCAATTTCTGCTCCATTTAATCTGCCTGAAATTCTAACTTTTACACCTTCTGCACCCATGCGCATACTACGGCTCATGGCATCTTTAATTGCACGTCTGTAGTTAATACGGCGTTCCAACTGAAAGGCAATATTATCGCCAACTAATTTAGCATCAAGATCTGGCTTTCTAACTTCAATAATATTTAATCCGACATCTCTCTTAACGAGATTCTTTAGATCTCTTCTAAGATCTTCAATATCCTTTCCTTTTTTGCCAATAACCAACCCAGGTTTTGCACTGAAAATATTAATCTTAACACGAGCTGCAGCTCTCTCAATCTCAACGCGAGCTATACCAGCTGCCTTAAGATGGGTAACAATGTGTTTGCGAATCTTCACATCTTCGCCAATATAT
>JAWXBT010000450.1:0-2996 GCA_034440315.1 bacterium | reverse complement strand
GGAGTTGACGGGACGGGAAAATGTTTACCTGAATGGTGCCATTTTGGGCATGGGGCGCGAAGAGATTAAACGCAAGTTTGATGAAATTGTGGCGTTTGCAGAAGTAGAAAAGTTTTTGGATACGCCTGTGAAGCGCTACTCCTCCGGAATGTATGTCCGTCTGGCGTTTGCAGTAGCTGCTCACATGGAGCCAGAGATTTTGATTGTGGATGAAGTGCTAGCAGTGGGAGATGTTCAGTTTCAAAAGAAGTGTTTGGGCAAGATGGAGGAAGTTGAGAAAGAAGGACGCACCGTATTATTCGTAAGCCACAACATGGCAACTGTTACCCACCTATGCAATAAAGGACTTTTTCTAGAGAAAGGTAAGTTATTGCTGCAAGAAAATATTAAAGCGTGTATTGATGCTTATGTGGATAAAGCGGGTGCCCGTCTAGGAAGGCTTTTAGACCATCAACGGGTAAAAGATTCATCCATTAAAGTAATTGCTGCCACCGTCAATGGTTCACCCAACGATCTGATTAATCTTAGTGCAACTGATAACTTGCTTGAGATTGAAATGGAAATTGTGGCCCAGCAATCATGTCGAATGACAATGGAAGTGATCTTGAAAGATCGGGAGGGAAATAGTTTGGCAGCATGTGTTCCTGGACATGTAGATGCAGAAAAATATATCTACAAAATTACTCCTGGGAATCATATGATGCGAAGCCAGATTAGTTTGCCCAAGCTTAATAAAGGTACGTTTAGGTTAGAGATATCACTAACCGAGCCAGGATTTCGAGAGTATGTTGGATTTCCTTTTGGAGTTGAGCTTCAAGTGGATGGCTTTTGCACTATTACAGGACACGTATTTGAGCAAAGTTTGACTGGTGCTGGCTTTCAAATTTTAGATGGTGTTATTGCAGTTAAGTCTGCTGAGATGCCTACTTATTCTTAACGTCCCTCCTTAACAACTTGAGTTTTATGGCAAAGTCACCTCGCTTCAACTACATCATTACTATTCATAATAAGCAGGATTTAATCAAAGAAGTCTTGAC
The DNA here is from genome assembly GCA_034440315.1 of bacterium. Classification (GTDB taxonomy): domain Bacteria; phylum Bdellovibrionota_C; class UBA2361; order UBA2361; family J135; genus JAWXBT01. The sequence goes on along the minus strand of JAWXBT010000450.1, from coordinate 1,959 downwards.
TTCTATTTTGATGTGCTGCCGTGACAACAGCCATATTTATCCTGTTTTAGATGGCTGCACCGATCAAACTGAATCTATTATTGATGATATTTCTGCAACTTTTTCCCATGTACCGATTACAAAGGTATATGCACCTGATGTGCATGAGATCCTTTCAATCAATGCCGGATTAAGAGCAGCCGACCAAGCAGGCGAGGGATATAATATTATTTTGCAAGATGATGTTATGCTACGCGATTTCATGTGGGAATCCAAAGTTTTGAAGCTATATCAGTGGACCGGAGAGAAATTGGGATTTGTTTCGTTCCGACTGGGCGCAAACTTTATCAAAGATGCAGCAACTTCCGAGAGTGTAGAGCCATTTACAGAGCAAGTTGAAAATGCGTATGGACATGGGTTGAAAACGGCGAGTGTTCTTCTGCCAGGGCAACTTACCTACCGCAGTATTGCCATTAAAAGTCCTGTTTGTATTCCATTCAAGCTAACTCAAGAAATTGGGCTATTAGACGATCGGCTTGCACCTTACATGTGCGATGACATTGAATATTCAATTCGCTGCCTCAAAGCTGGCTATCAGAATGCGGTGTTTGGGTTACGGTTTCAGTCGGATGTTGATTGGGGCAGCACAAGAACTAACCCAAGTCCTCAGCTTAATGAACTGGAGAAACGAAATATTAGGCTGATTAGAGAGTGGCACCATTCAACGATCGCAGATATTTGTACGAGAGAACAACCAACGGCTGTGGTTGAAGTGCCAGATACCAGCAGTGAGTTTGAGAAAACTCATGCAATAGAGGTTTGGGAGAAGAACTGTCAGCTACTGGATGAGTTTATTGATCGGCAATCGAAAGTTGATATTCTTAGTCGGGTAAAACAATCCTTGAAAAAATCTATAAGCTCTATGAGGAACGAATTCGCACATTAAAAATATTCAAGCCTGTTAGTTTTTTGTTGTAAAAACATTTTTGGAGATGAAGAGGACTAAGACTACTTAGCCTTGGAGATGATTATGAAGAAATATTTGGTTAGCTACGCTACCCCCGATCATCGAAAAAATCAAAGAAGATTGAATGAATCGGCATTGAATTTTGGAATTGACAATGCTATGCCTTACTCTTCCAAAAACCTGAAAGAGACGCTTTTCTATCAAGAGAATAAAGCGACTTTAACCCAAAAAAGGGGTTCTGGATATTGGTTATGGAAGCCTTACGTTATTTTGACCCATCTTGAAAAGATTCACAATAACGATTTGCTGATTTACTCAGATGTGGGTATTGAGATCATCAAAAATATTTCTCCTCTGGTGGATTTATGTATTTCTCAAGGAGGGATTCTTTTATTTAGAAATCATGAAAATCTGAATCGAACTTGGACAAAACGAGATTGCTTTGTTTCAATGGAGTGTGACGAGGAAAAATATCATAATAGTGAGCAAACAACTGCCTCTTTCCAGATCTATGTTAAAAACTCGTGGAGCCTAAGTTTTCTAAAAGAATATCTGCATTACTGCCAGATGGGCGATGTCATCACGGATTCTCCGAATACATTGGGGATGGATAATTTCTCTGATTTTATCGATCATCGTCATGATCAATCTGTCTTGTCTTTGTTAGCGGTGAAGCATGATATAGGACTTTTTAGAGATCCCTCTCAGTTTGGCAATCACAGGAAGTTGCCAGAACTAAGAGAGCAAGATGAGTGGCTTTCAAAGCCTTATAGCAATTTACCTTGTGCGATATCTCTATACCCTACCTTGTTGAACCATCATCGTGAACGACCCGTCAAGTTTGATCAAAGAGTAAAAGGTAAGCTCCGGAGACTTTATCACAAAGCTCAAAAGCTCTTGAGTAGATAATCCACTAATCAAGCTGTATAGGCTTTAACATTGGCTCTCCCGGCTTTGCGCTGATAAGACAACCTTATATCAAACTATGACTGGGTTTCAGCCGTCGATCGGGC
>JAWXBT010000449.1:0-4026 GCA_034440315.1 bacterium | reverse complement strand
CTAATAAAAGCATCGAGAATAAAAAAAGATTGAGATAAGAGAAGAATCTGTGTTTGGACTCATCTTCAGACATATAAGAGATAGAATAAAGATGAATCAGGCTACCAACACCGGTAATCACTAAGCACATTACTGCTGTAAGAGCATCAAAACGAAATGTAAAATCAACAGCAAAATCCCCGACCGACATCCACTGAAAAAGCTTATATTCAAAGATGCTGCCATGAGATAATTTCTGAAACAACCCTACTGTAATTGCAAAGGCAATAAGTGCGGCAGCTGAAGCAATCCAACCAGCCATTGCCTTGAATTTTTTTCCGATAAGAAAAGCTAGTATCGATCCTATCAAAGGAGATAGAACTATATGTGCCAACTTTGGTTCAAATACGACTAATTCACTAATCATAACTTAAGCTCACTTGAATCTGTTGTCTCAACGGACAAAATGGATCTAAAAACTGAAATCATTATAGCTAGACCAACTGCGGCTTCAGCAGCGGCCACAACCATCACAAAGAAAACTCCAACTTGGCCAGAAATATCATTGTGAAGTTTTGAAAATGTCACAAAAGATAGGTTCACGGCATTAAGCATGATCTCAATACACATAAAAACAACAATAGTGTTACGCCTCAACATTACGCCTACGGCACCTATCGAGAACATTACAGCAGATAGTAGAATATAATTACTAAGTGGCATTTTTCTTTATCCTTTTTGCTAATACTACAGCTCCAACAATCGCAACCATTATAAGTAGCGAAGCAATTTCAAAAGAGAAAATATAATCGGTATATAAAGACTTACCTATTGTTCCAACATCACCTTGTAACGAGCCGCCTGTCATCGGGAATGTCCTTCTAATCGCAGGGGCCATCATATACAAAAGTCCAAAAGCTGCTGCTCCAGCAATTCCAATTAAGAAAATTGAAGGTCTTTTTTCGGTACCCTCAAGACTTAAAAGCATTATGACAAAGATAACCAACACCATAATGGCACCGGCATAAACAATGATCTGCGTCGTTGCCAAGAAATGAGCATCAAGAAAGGCAAACATGGCCGCCATTGTAAAAAGGTGAAGAACCAGTGAAAGCGCGCTATAAAGCGGCATTCTTAACATGACTACACCCAGACCTGATCCGATTGCTAGCGCCGCAGTAATGTACCAAAGAAGTTCCGTCATAAATCCTTACTAAAATGCTAACTTTAATACTGCCGTGACAATAAGATTTGCCATGGATAGTGGAAGAAGAATCTTCCAGCCTAAATGCATTAACTGATCATACCTAAATCTTGGTAGTGTCCAACGAATCACAATTTGCAGAACACAGAAAAAAGTTATCTTACCCATAAAAACTAAGTGTCCTATTAGGGCTCCAACCCATGTTGCTGGAAGAGTTACATAGGGAATGTCCCAACCACCAAAGAACATCAAAACCATTAAGGCGGCTAATAGTGCAATTTCAGCAAACTCACCGAGCCAAAAAAGAAGAAACTTCATGCCCGAATATTCTGTAAAATATCCTGCTACTAGTTCAGATTCACTCTCAGGCAAATCAAAAGGAGCTCTCTTTGTTTCAGCCATACCAGCTACAAAGAAAATTATAAAAGCTACTGGTTGAGTAAACACTCCCCAAGCAGGTAAAAATCCCCCGACTAACTTTGTTTGTGCAACAACCATATCGTAAAGATCTAAGGTGCCGTAAAGAACAACCATTGCCACTAAGGAAATTCCCAATGCTAATTCATACGATATCATCTGGGCCGCGCTTCTCAGTCCACCAAGAAGTGAGAATTTATTATTGCCGCACCAGCCAGCTATTGTAGCACCGTAAACAGCCATTGAGGCCATGGCAAAAATAAAAAGAACACCTGCATTCAGGCTTGCCACCTGAGGACGAATTGTAATTCCAGCAATTACAAAATCCGGAGCAAATGGAATTAAAGAAAATGCCAGAAATACCGGAAAGACACCCATAAAGGGTGCAAGTGAATGGATGAAATTTGAAGTACCTTTAGGAACAAAGTCTTCTTTGAAAAGAGCTTTTACGGCATCACACAATAAAGTGTTAATAACTCCCAAAACTCCCAAAAGCCTTACAACTATGAAAACTGGCTTTAGAAAAATATTATCAGTATAGAAAAAAGCACCAGCTCTATTTGCTCCAATTCTATCTTGGATTAAAGCAGATCCCTTTCTCTCAACCCAAACACAAACTGAGGCTAGGCCTAGAGCTATCTGAAACACAATCAGAACTTTAACAATTAAAATAAACCAGATCATAAAAACCCCTACCTATTAAACTGCTCCCGCAGAAGTTTGTCCTCTTGAGTGTTTTCCTTCATGAAGTTCAGTCAAAGAAACACCACCTTCTTTAAGTTGTCCAATTTTTAGACCACTTAGCCTTGAGTCACTCTGGATGTAGCGAAGGGTTAATTCTCTATCATTTGTACAATTAACAAGTTCAACTCCGAGTTTAGCAGCTGCCATATTTACGATCTTCCAAACTGGCAATGCAGTTGTTGGGCAATCAAGGAGACGCTCCATAAATTGAAGGCGCATTTTTCTATTCACCATTAAACCAGCTTTTTCTAATACCGTTCTCTCAGGAATAATTGTTTGAATTGGACCACAAAGAGCTGAATTGGCATCTGCTAAAAGTCCGATTGAAACTTTGCATTTGCTAATTCCTGCTATGATTGAAACATCAAGATCTTGTTTTAAAATTCCACGATCGCCCACGATCAAAATATTCTCAACACTACCTTCTCTTAAACTCTTTAGAGCTTCCAAGTATTCTTCTTCTAAATTCTCTCCGCACAAACCAAAAAGTTGAGCAGCTCTAAAATTAGAAGCATAATCTGGGCTTATTAAAATCTTTTCAACATCACTTAGTTTTCTCTCTCTGTGTGCCAAAACTGATTTAAATTTCTGAACATCTCTTTCTAGGAATTTCTTTAAAAGCCAGTATTCTTCAAGGGTAAGATCAGGAGAAATAAAGACCAAAAGTTCTTGGCCCTTTAAAGGCTTGAAAGATTCGATGGCTTTATTGAGTTCGACTTCGTTTGAACCAACTCTGGCAGAAGTAATGCGACTTTTTGGAGTAAAATTATTAAAACTGTATCGACCTTCGTCGCACATCCACTCTTTATTAACATTTTCGTTGTAGCGAGCTTTTACATGCACAACTTCGTTATCTCTAACTGCAACTTTGACATTACAACCAGTAGAGCAACCTGTGCAGATTGAATCTTTTTGATTCGTGTACCAAATTCTACTATTAAATCTCCAGTTTCTGTGAGTCAATGCTCCCACTGGGCAAAGATCCACAACTGTTCCAGAGAGTGCATTATTTAACTCTTTCCCTTCATTAACAGTAATTACAGATCTATCACCTCGATTAATCATTCCTAATTCAGAAGTTCCAGTGACTTCATCGCAAAATCTAATACAGCGCGTGCACATAATGCAGCGTTCACCATCCAATATTACATTTGGGCCTAAGGGTTCTGCTTTTACTTTATGAATTTTCTCTTCAATAAACCTACTTGGCTTTGCATTGTAGTCGTAATGATAATCTTGCAATTTACAATGTCCCGATTGATCACAAACAGTGCAATCTAAAGGATGATTAATAAGAATAAATTCTAAGGTTGCTTCTTGTGCACTTTTTACAGCTGGATTTGAAACTTGAGTTTGAACCTCCATCCCATTTTGAACAATGGTATTACAAGCTATTTCAAGTTTTGGTTTGCCTTTTATGTGCACCTGGCACATGCGACAATTACCAGCAATCGAAAGATCTTTGTGGTAGCAATAATGAGGTATGGCTACTCCTGCAGCGGCTGCTGCCTCAATCAAATTAGTTCCAGCAGGTATAGAGACCTTGTTTCCATCTAAAAGGAATTCCACCATCTCTTTTTTTTGCTCAGTCGATCCGTTTTTTTCAGACATCTTAAAATTTTTCCGAAATTAAACTTTCAAAATTTACACAAAATTTAATTAATGACCTATCTGATATAGCT
>JAWXBT010000448.1:0-4109 GCA_034440315.1 bacterium | reverse complement strand
GTAACTAAAGTGATGCGTGAAGTGGAATTCATATCTCCAGTATTTGTAGGAGACGTTGTGAGTTTTTATGCTTCTACTACCAAAATAGGCCGAACATCTTTAACCATCAAAGTTGATGTCGAAGCAGTTCGTGGCGTTGATGCCTTAAATAGCTGCAGTGTTACATCTGCAGAAGTTGTGATGGTAGCTATTGATGATAAGAATATGCCGATTCCGATAAAGTGATAGGTAATTTAATAAAAGTTCCTAAACTATTAATAATTAAAAGCATCCAAAATATGCTCAACTTTTAATATGCAATTACTATTCTGATCCTTATCATAATAATAAACAGCTACAACATCGAATCTTATAGATCTTATCAGATATTTTTTTAGTCGTTGGTGATTTTCTCGGAGATAAAAATCGGTAACTTTTTTTATTTTTGTAATTTTCTTTGCATCTACTGCTGCAAACGGTGAGAAATTTTGTGAGACTATTACTTGGCGAGTTTTAACTTCGATTATAATAAGAATTTTTTGGTGAACTGCTATAATATCTAATTCACCAGCCTTGCAGCGCCAATTTCTATCTAGAATTATATAGTTTTTAGAATTTAATTCTGCAACGGCAGCATCTTCGCCAGCCTTACCGACATCCAAGTGCGATCCGCACTTTTTTTCTTTTAACAAATTCCTTAACACAGCTAAAAGCCTCTCGGTGAATTTTGCATGGTCCTAACTTACGCACGGCCCGCCTATGTAATTTAGTTGCGTAACCAACATGTTTTGAAAACCCATATCCAGGATACTTTTTATCTAAAACCTGCATTAGGTTATCACGCCAAACTTTGGCCAAAATTGAAGCGGCTGAAATTTCAACGTGTAAATCATCGCCTCCTATAACGGTTCTTTGTGGCAAATGTGTTTCGATTTCGACATTGCCATCTACCAATATTAAATCGGCATCAATTCTTCGTACAGCTAATGCCATGGCTAAACGGGAAGCTTCTCTAATATTTAATTTCAAAATTCTAGTATGACCAACAGCTACGATTGACCATGCAATCGCATCTCTTTTAATAACCTCTACTAGTAATTCGCGTTGTTTTGCTGAAAGTTTCTTAGAATCTTTAATTTCAGAATTAATATATCCCTTCTCAAAAACAGCTACTGCTGCAACTACTGGACCAGCTAATGGGCCTCGACCAACTTCATCGACTCCGGCAATTAACATATTAATTTTTACCTTTTTTGGTTCTGTTATGTTTTAGCTTCGGATTGGTTTCTACTTTAATTTCTGCTGTACCACCCACAACTTTTCCAAGTGCTAAAGTTACTAAAGGAAATAAAATTACTCTATAAAAAACTAACGGGAAAAAGGGGAGATAACTAGAAATTCGAGGGAAAATATATTTATCAATAATAACTGAAATAAAAGCACAGGCTGCTAGAAATATTGCCTGCTTAAAATAATACCCCATATCATCATTAGGGCTCTGTCCACTCCACTTTTCAAGTTGCGAATAAAGCATAACTCCGAGATAAAAAATTGAGCCGAGGAACCAAAAAAAGTAGAGAGCGTAGTCAAAGAAAGTCATGCACGACAATCTATTAAACTAAAGTCTAGCAGTAAAGAATGATTTTAATATTGATTTAGATTAAGTAATCCAATCCCCAACTTTTAAGCTTAGAATGGGCGGCATTACTTGATCTTCCTGCGTGCCTATCTTTTGAGCGAGCTAAGGGAAGTAAAATCTGATCAATTATTTCATCAGCTACTTCCTCTCTACCAAGAGAATTAATAACTATTGCAACTAGGGCAGGGGGTGCCTCTTGAACTAGTCTTTTAAATCCTTCGATGGAACTCAGTTCTATATCCAGATTTTTGGAGAACATATGGAATCTTTCTCTCTCAATGACTCTTGCCGGGAATAGTAACGGAGCAATACAGTTCTATCTAAATTCAGGGGTAAATCCCAGAGGCCCTGAAATGCGTGGAGCAAATCTAACATTGCAGCCTCAGAGTAGGGGTGTTCTTTAGAAAACCACCACCAATGAGTCCTTAGTCCCCAAAATTTCTAGACTCTCTTAAACTTAATTAAACTCTAACGATTTACTGTGCAGCTTATGTTGGGCGATTATTTTTTGAATTGTTACTCCTTAGAGCTCAAGGCAAGGAGATCTCTATATGAAACTTATTCCAGAGAATACAAATATCGATTTCATGGGGAAGGCTAAGTTTGCTATCGTCCTGTCGGTCCTGATGATTGCGGCTTCGATATATATTTGGATGAAAACTAAAAAGTTCGAAATTTCCTAACTGATTAATCGATGTATCAATGCCACTCTTTGAAGAACTATACGAACTTACTAACTTTTCTTTAAGCACTAGCGTTGCTTCTGTATGGTAGTGGTTGGTATCATTGTTGGAACCTATTCAACTATGTACGCAGCTTCCCCAATAGTTATTGCTTGGGATAAATGGGCCCAGGCTAGGGCTATAGCTAAGGGCACTGTAGGGGCGACTTCACACAGAGCTCTTGAAGTCATTTTCGACATGCCTGGAAGAAATGGCAACTTTAACTAATTTAGCTCTAAAGTTTCATAATAAAAATGCCGATCATATTGTTCGCTAAGTAAGTGGTCAACTTTTATCTCATAAAGAATCCTTTACTAAGGATCGATCTAATATAAGAAGGACGCTATGAACAAAAATTGCAGTTTAAACAATAATAAATCGTCTTGGATCTGGTATTTGAGCTTTGCACTTTTAATATCTATACCGAGTAGATCTTTTTCTGTTGACTGTAATGGAAATGGTATAGTTGATGTTACCGACATTTCAGCAGGGTATGCCACCGATTGTAACGGGGATGGCCAAATCGATTCGTGCCCACCTACCGTGCACACCGGTCTAACATTTTCACCTCCTAATACTACTCAGGTAGGGAATAATTATCATAATGATATAAAATCGGCGGATCTGAATGGAGATTCATTTGCCGATGTAGTTGTGCTAGACACACTTGGAACCGCATTCGTTTATCTTAATGGAACTTCTTCTTTCACTCCAAGTGCACAGATTCCCAATGCCGGCAGGAACATTGCGCTTGCTGATCTAAACGGCGATGGGAAGGTCGATATCGCAGCGGTCCAGGTTTATCCAGATAAGCGCATAAATATATATTTCAACTATGGAAATGGAAGTTTTAACCTTACTCCACTTACGCTCGACACAGAAATTCCACTGTCTTCAGTAAATGGCCCTAATGCAATTCAAGCTGGCGATATTGACGGTGATGGTCGAGCAGATATTATTGTCTCATACAGCTCAGATAGCCAAATTCGTGTTTTTCTGGCAGGAGTAAACTATAATTTTGCAAAGAGATATACTGTTACCGGACCATCTGTAGTTCGAAGCATCGCCCTTGTTGATATTGATAACGATTCAGATCTTGATTTTGCGGCTACCAGCTTTACATCAAACTTAGTGATGGTCAAAAAGAACCAAGGATTAGGACGTTTCAGTTCAGAGATCTCATATCCTACCGCTTCCCAACCCGCAGTTGTACAAGTAGCTGATTTTAATAGAGATGGAGCAATGGATCTGATTGTGGCTAACGCAACATTTACAAATGCTGTTCAAGTTCTTTTAAATCTGGGGGGATCTTCCGGTATATTTGCACTGCCTGTATCTGTGAGTAGTAACGTCATATTTCCTACTGATTTAGTTGTAGCTGATTTTAATGGTGACGGCCGAACAGATTTTGCTACGGTCCATGGGGCATCGGGAAGTTCTCTTGACCTGCGTGTTAGCTTGAATGGGGATAATTCTGGTACGTTTTTTACTACTGCGTTCCCCTTAGCACCTGTCCTGAGACCTGCATGGAGATTCGCACGTGGTGATATAGATGGTAACGGTCTTATGGATCTATTTTTTGGTGACTATACATATTCAATGTCAGCCTCACCAAAGTATTTTGGTGCATTCCTTAATACTACTACGATCCCGTCCTGTTTCTAAGGATAGGAAAATCAATTAACATTTTCTAAGTACCGAAGAAGTATGAGTTTTTGCCTAGCCAGGCTGGAGGTAGGTTTAGATGTCATCGCAAACTAGCGCTGATC
>JAWXBT010000447.1:0-5380 GCA_034440315.1 bacterium | reverse complement strand
ATGGTGCAGAAGTTAAGCCACTGAAATATGATGAAGTCTGGCCACTTTCAAATCAGCGAGCTAGAGTTAAAATAAATAATAAATATGGTTATATTGACAGAAGGGGCGTAGAAGTAATATCATTAAAATATGATAAGGCCAAAGATTTCTCGGAGGGACTTGCTAGCGTGAAAATAAATTCAAAGTGGGGACTTATAAATAGAGATGGTGTAGAAGTTATACCTCTTTCATACGATGAGGTACACTCCTTTTCAGAGGAAAGGAGTTTAGTAAAAAAAGAAAGCAAATATGGCTATGTTGATAAAAATGGTATGGAGGTGATTCCGTTAAAATTTGATTTTGGTGAATCTTTCTCTGGAAAACATGCTAAAGTTAAATTTGGAACTAACTGGGGATATATTGATGAAAATGGCCTGGAGGCAATACCAATAAAATATGACTTTGTTTCAAGTTTCTCAGAAGGAATTGTTTGGGTTGCTTTAAATGGGAAATATGGGTTTATTGATTACTATGGCAGAGAAATTACTTCGTTAAAATACGACTATACTTTTGATTTCTTAGGTGATCGAGCGATCGTTAAATTAAATGGGAAATATGGATTTATTGATCACTATGGCAGAGAAATTACTTCATTAAAATACAACTATATCGAAAATTTCTCAAGCGATCGAGCGGTTGTTAAATTGGGCGGCAAATATGGGTATATTGATAAAACAGGCTATGAGGTAATACCCTTGAAATATGATAATGTCAAATCTTTTTCTGGTAATCGAGCCGTTGTAAATTTAAATGGGAAATATGGATTCATTGATTTAGCAGGCCATGAAGTAATACCCTTGAAATATGATAATGCGTTTGACTTCGATAATAGATTTGCGAGAGTAGTAATTAATTCTAAATGGGGAACTATTGACAAGTTGGGTCAAGTTATAGTTCCATTTGAATAATATAATTCGATGTGATCAATATAGATATAAGAGTTTTGACTTATGATTTATCGCCTCATTTCCAATTATACGATCCTCCGCCTTCTTGGCAAGGGAGGCATGGCGGATGTATATTATGCAGAAAACAAACTTAAGAGGCCTGCAGCTATAAAAATACTTCATCCATCATTCTCTTCTCAGCCGGAGGTTTTGCTAAGATTTGAAACTGAGGCTCAAATTATGGTCGCCCTGGACCACCCCAATATTCGGAGGGTATATGATGTTTCGGAGATTGACGGTCGTCCATGTATTATCATGGAGTATCTGGATGGATATAACTTATCAGAGGTGCTTGTGTCAAAGAAATTAACGGATTCGCAATTGCTTGAACTTTGGGACCAGGCTATTGCCGGTCTTCAATATGCTCATCAAAAAGGTGTGGTTCACAGAGATATCAAGCCATCAAATCTCTTCCTGACAACTTCAGGCCAGCTAAAAATTTTAGATTTTGGAATTGCGAAGGTAGAAGAAGCAACTTCACATACATTGACAGGCCAATCTCTTGATACCTTTATGTATATGAGTCCTGAACAGGTGCAGGATCCTAAGAGAGTGGATTACAGAACTGATATTTATTCCCTTGCCGTCACATTTTATCACTTGCTGACAGGCAAACCACCTTACGATACATCAACTGATTCAACATATAAAATACAATCCAAAATTGTCCGAGACGTACTTGATCTCAATGCATTAGCATTTGATTGGAGGTGTCGTCTTTCTGATTGCTTAACAAAGCTTCCGGAAGATCGAAGATTCACTTTTGATGAATCCTTTGCTACTTTAATAGCGTCATCTACAAAAAAGGTGGTGGCGGTGTCAACAACTATCATTAAGAACAAAAAGGTAAGAAAGATTTGGAGGAGGATTATGTACTTGTTTATCAGTTTAACACTTCTTGGGGTTTTTGTGGTAGGTGAAAAAAAAATAAGAATTCGAATTGATCAAGAACGCAGGGAAAGTGTTTTGAATTCTTTGCGTAGTAAATATGATGGGGTTTATCCTTCTTTTTCTGACGATATTATACTTGTAAAACATTTGGAAAAATATGGCTTTGTAAATGAGTCTGGCAAAGAAATTATCTCACTTAACTTTGATAATGCAGGTGATTTTTCAGAAGGCCTTGCTCCAGTTTCAACCAATGGCAAATGGGGCTTTATTGATCGAAATGCCAATATCGTTATCCTTATAAATATGAATACGCTCAGGTGTTTTCTCAAGGATTAGCTGCAGTAATGAAGGATGGTTTGTATGGATATATTGACAAATCAGGTAAGGTAATTATTGATTTTATTTTTGAAGAGGCTTTCTCTTTTAGTAATGGTAGAGCAAGGATCATGAGAGAAACATCAAAAGATGTTTGGATAAATGGACAAAACCATGGAAGAGGGAGATGGGAAATAGGATATATTGACAAATCTGGGTCGGTTGTAATACCCATAATTTACCGACTAGGTTTGGATTTTTCTAACGCAAAGGCAAGGGTAACAACATTTAAAGGATAAATTTACGAGATTGATACTACTGGCGTTGCAGTTAAAATCGGAAATGCTTTAGATTAATTTAGATTATATATGAAAATAATTTATTTCTCACAGAAGGGGAATCGTTCTCATCAAGAGGATGCATTCTTTGTAGATGAAATCAGCCACAACCTTTTTATTGTTTGCGATGGAGTTGGAGGAAATGTTGGTGGTAAATTAGCCAGTCAAAGTACAATTAAATTTTTGTCAAAGTCTTTTTCTGAAATTACTAGTGGAATTATAGAGAATGCAATGATTACTACCATTTTTAGTGCCGCAACTAAAAGCTTGTTTGATGTACTTAGCGGAAAATCTCACCATGAGGGAATGGCGACCACAGTGGTTTTGGCTTCGTTCACGCCAAAAGAGGTAATTATATGTCATTTGGGTGATAGCAGAGCTTATGTTATTAAACCGTCAGCAAATGCGTATTGGCGCACTAAGGATCATTCTTTAGTCCAGGAATTATATGATGCCGGCATTATAACGGCTGAAGCTGATATGCAATCGCATCCAATGAAAAACAGAATCACAGGAGCTATCTCAAGTTCTGGTCGCTCAGATATCACTGAACCTTCTATTACCAGATTAGATGACTTGGATCCCGGAGATATGATCTTACTTTGTAGCGATGGGGTCCTGGAAGCTTTTCCAAATGAAGAGTTTATTGGTATTTTATTCGATTCAGCTCTGTCCTTTGAGGAAAAAGGACAGATGATTCAGAAACAATGTGAATTGACGTCCAGGGATAATAATACATGCATTCTGATAGCGCTTGAAGAAGGAGAAGGATATTCTTCGGGGTCGAATAGGGGGATTGAGTTTAGAACGATTGCCTAATTAGGGAAATATACTAAAATCAGGTTTTTGCTTTTGAAATGGATATCACTCTCTTAACGATGTCTTATTTTTGATAAACATGATTAACGAAAAAATATCTGGTTTCACGATTCTACGTCTTCTTGGGAAGGGAGGCATGGCCGATGTATATTATGCAGAAAACAAACTTAAAAGACCTGCAGCTTTAAAAATACTTCATGCTTCACTCTCTTCTCAGCCGGAGGTGTTACTTAGATTTGAAACTGAGGCTCAGATCATGGTCTCTTTGGACCATCCCAATATTCGGAGGGTATATGATGTTTCAGAAATAGATGCTCGTCCATGTATTATCATGGAATATTTGGAAGGCTATAACCTATCAGAAGCTCTTCATTCAAAGAAATTAACGGATTCACAATTGGCTGAACTTTGGGACCACGCTATTGATGGAATTAAATATGCTCACCAAAAAGGTGTGGTTCACAGGGATATCAAGCCCTCAAATCTCTTCCTGACAACTTCGGGCCAGCTAAAAATTTTGGATTTTGGAATTGCGAAGGTAGAAGAAGTTGCTTCTCATACTCTAACTGGACAATCTCTTGGTACTATTTTGTACATGAGTCCTGAGCAGGTGCAGGATCCAAAAAGAGTTGATTATCGTTCCGACATTTATTCACTGGGTGTGACGTTCTATCATTTGGTGACCGGAAAGCCTCCTTATGACACCTCAACTGACTCTATCTTTAACATACAACTCAAGATTGTCCGTGAAGCACTCATTCTTGATGTTCTGACTCCAGATTGGAGATCACGCTTAGCCTGTTGTCTGACTAAAACTCCAAAAGATCGACGATTTTATGGGGACTATACAAAAATAGCAAAGCCTCCAGTAGGGCTGTTAGACGCTGTTGAAAGGATGCCTGTTCCTCGTGAAAAAAGAAGGATCAGTCAAAAAAGTTATAGAGGTTGGGCGATTATGATACTTGGCTTAATCACTGTTATATGTATTGCTTACTATGGTTACGTGTATATAACTGATCCATTAAAAACAGAAAGGCAGACTGAACTAATAAAAAAGTTGGAACAAACTTATGATTGGGTTTCTGAATTTAAAAATGGCGTTGCACAAGTTAAATTGAATGGCAAATGGGGCCTTATCGATAAAAATGGAAAGATACTTATTACTCCAAAGTATTCTGAAATATACCCGTTAGAGGAAGGACTTTCTCGGATTACAGAGAATGGAATGTTTGGCTTACTCGATAATAACGGCAAACAAATATGTCCAGCAATGTATGATTACATTGAAGATTTCTCTGAAGGGCTTGCAAAGGTAAGGATCAATTCAAAACAAGGGTATATTGATAAAAGTGGTAGCGAGGTCATCCCTCTGAAATACGATTTTGCTGATAATTTTTCCGAAGGCCTAGCAAAGGTAGTGCTTGATTCAAAACATGGCTATATTGATAAAAGTGGTAGCGAGGTCATCCCTCTGAAATACGATTTTGCTGATAATTTTTCCGAAGGCCTAGCAAAGATAATGCTTGATTCAAAATATGGCTATATTGATAAAAATGACATAGTGGTCATTCCTCAGCATTATGATTTTGCTGACAATTTTTCCGAAGGACTAGCAAAGGTAGGACTTTTCAGAAACCAGAAAATTTACAATAAAGGCAACTTGGCTGAAGGATCGAGATTTCGATTTGATCAGCGTTGGCAAACTAGATATGGGTATATCAACAAAACTGGTCATATGGTTATACCTATTAATTATGCTGTGGCTGAGAATTTTAATAACGGAGTCGCGTTTGTTAAATTGTCTCATGACTCTGCTCCTTTCTATATAAATAAAAATGGAGAATGTATAAGAGATTGTCACTGATTAGTTGAAAATAATTGGCGAAAAAAAATAGTCAGCTATACGAATCTTCAAAATTATCGAAAGACCAGGTGTGGTTGATGTCTAACTAGAATTATAGTTGTTAAAATGAAAGTCTTCAATTTTTCACACATAGGTCGCCGCTCCTCTCAGGAGGACTCGTATTATAT
>JAWXBT010000446.1:0-3467 GCA_034440315.1 bacterium | reverse complement strand
TCTATTTCCATTATGGAAGTCTGTTTCTACTGTCACGATTGTCGAAATTACTGTCATTAAGTAGACAGCGTAATCTGTTCTGTATTTCTTACCAAAAAATCTTACAGTGATTTTTCCGCTTTTTTCCCTTGCAGATGAAACAAGTGTTTGAGTCATTGTAGCTAAAGGTATACAGATGAAAAACGGTGCTGTATATCTCTGTTTTGAGTTGGTTTGATATTCACTGTAAATATCTGGTTCTTCACCTTTCAAAGTGAGATTGTATTTTGCTAGCAAAGAGTGTGCTAGATTTAATGCGTTCTCAGCTTCTTCTTTTGATGCGCCATTTTCTATAGTCTTATTTAAAATTTTAAGATGGTGCTTTCATTAATAAACAACTAGAATCATTAAGTAATTTCTAACAATACCTATATGGATTTTGACCTTACCCTAATTAGACCTGAAGTTGACGAGGAAACTCGCAAGGATTTTTTTGCAATTTGGAGCAATCTTTGCTCTAGAACTTTTACTTATGGAAAGACTGGAGATATTGAATCGCAGTATCCCCTCTCGATTAGCTTTCTTAATGAGTGCTTACAAAGAACTACTACTTCATATCTGATAATTGTAATAGAACCACTCGGAATATCTTTCTCCCAAGACAATCTCACCAAACTGCTTTTTGAACTAAAGTCATCAAAAGCCATAATGGCATACAGTGACTACAGTATTCAGAAAGACGATGGCAATTTAATAAAAAAAGAGTTGATTGATTATCAAATCGGATCAGTACGGGATGATTTTGATTTTGGTCCAGTTTTGGCTTTTGATGTCGCACAGTTTAAAGAATCACTAAATTCTGCTGGCATTTTAAAAGATCAAAAATATAGTGCCCTCTATGGGGCCAGATTAAGTGCTGCTCTTAAAAGCTTACCTCTTCATATAAACTCTACAAGTTATACTTGTAAAGATATCTCCACAAAGATTGAGTATGAAAAGCAGTTCTCATATGTAGATCCCAAAAATTTCGAAGTCCAAAAAGAGATGGAAATTACATTTACTGAGTATGCTAAAAAAGCAGGGTTTTTTCTTGCTCCTATTTTTAGCGAACTGAATCTAGATCGAGAATCTTTTCCGGTAGAAGCCAGCGTCATCATTCCTGTTAGAAACCGAGAAAACACAATAAAAGAAGCCGCGGAAAGTGCTTTGAATCAAAAAACAAATTTCCCTTTTAATGTAATTGTAGTTGACAATCACTCGAATGATAAAACCACTGAACTTTTAGAAAGTTTAAGCAAAACAAATAAAAACTTACATCATATAATTCCAAAAGAGAGAGATCTTTTAATAGGTGGTTGTTGGAATAAAGGAATTGACTTCGAAAGCTGTGGTCGATTCTCAGTGCAACTTGATTCGGACGATCTTTATAGTAGTACTGAAACACTTCAAAAAATCGTGGATATTTTTAGGAAAGAAAAATGCGGAGCTGTTGTTGGCTCCTATAAACTCGTAAATTTCAAGCTAGAAGAAATTCCACCTGGGCTTATAGATCATAAAGAATGGAGCTGGGATAATGGCAGAAACAACGCTCTAAGAATAAACGGCTTGGGTGCTCCTCGGGCCATTTATACACCAATTGCTAGAAATATTCGCTTTGAAAACGTCAGCTACGGTGAAGACTATGCTATGATGTTAGCAGTATCAAGAAATCATCAAATTGGTCGTATTTATGAATCGCTATACCTTTGCAGAAGATGGGATGGTAATTCAGATTCAAATTTATCCATGGAAAAAATAAACCGAAACAACACGTACAAAGATTGGATTCGAACTCGTGAAATACAAGCTAGGCTTATGAAATGAAAACCAGAATCTTAAATCCAGAAGAATTATCGCAGTTCTGCAACGATGATTCCCCTGCATCATTATTAAAGGGTTTATATCAGCAACAACGCCAATCCTGGCCTTTATTAGAAAAGGGCTATAAGAATCTTTCTCAAATAAAAACAAAAACCCTTGAATGGTATGGCGATGCTGTAATTGTGCAATTTAATCCATCGCGAATTGTAAGTGTTTCTGCAAACGTAGATCCAAATGTTATCCGCAACAGGACATGTTTTCTATGTTTAGAAAATTTACCCTTAGAGCAAACAGGAATCTTAATTCAGAATGAGTATCTTGCTCTAGCAAATCCTTTCCCTGTTTTTAATTCTCATTTTACCTTGGCTCATATTCGTCACAAAAGACAGGATATTGTCGGTCATATTGAAGCACTTCTAAAAGTAAGTAGGACCCTTAAAGATCAATTTACTGTTTTTTTTAATGGAGCAACTGCCGGTGCCTCGGCCCCCGATCACTTTCATTTTCAAGCGATTCCCAGAGGTTCACTGCCAATCACTGAATTTTGTATAGATCGCGAGGATAAAATTGCCACAGTCGGAACAATCCTTTCTGTTGAAATTGAAACAGTAAGTTTTTTTGGAAGCCGCTATGTAGTTTTAAGAGGACCTGCTCTAGAAGATCTTGTCTCGGTTTTAGAGCGCATGATCTATCTTCTCGATTCAAACCATCCCTGCGGCAAAGACATGCTAAATATTATAGTCGATTACACCGGAGATGAGTGGCAGGTGGTTTTTGTACCCCGTGAGAAACATAGGCCGGATTGTTTTTACGAAGAAGAACCTCAGACACTCCTAGTAAGTCCTGGTGCAATTGAGATGAGCGGAGTGATGATTTTGCCAAGAGAGAAGGATTTCGATCTTATTACCGCTGAAGATATTAGAAGTATTTATGATGAAGTAATACTAAACGCTACGACTCATAATAGAATTCTAAGTTCGTTGTTCAAGACATAGACTGCCACCAATCCCTTAACCCCTTACAATTTGTTCCGAATCGAGGCATCTTCGATTTGCCTAGTTCTTTTTGGACTCACTATAGTTCCCCACAAGAAAGGTAAATCGGATATAACGATGAATCGGAACAAATGGTAACGGTTAAAAAGGGATGTCGTCGTCATCGAATGAAACCTCAGCCGCAGGACCGGCACTCTGCATTGAATCAGCAGAGCTTAAAGAACTCATAACACCAGCACTTGCACCAGTGGACATCTCTTGCGTATTTGTATTTTCTTTAGGAACGACATTCCCTTTACCGCCACCTAAGAATTGAACAATGTTGGCAACAATCTCTGTTGAATAACGATCCTTACCTTCTTTATCCTGCCATTTTCTAGTTTGCAGACGGCCTTCAATAAAAACTTGACGACCCTTTGCTAGATACTGTGAGCAATTCTCAGCGGTCTTGCCGAAAGTAACTACACTGTGCCACTCGGTATGCTCTACCCAATTTCCAGTGGCATCTTTTCTTTTCTCACCAGTTGCAATTCTTAAAGTGCAAACAGCCGTCTGATTACCAGTATAGCGAATCTCTGGATCCGCTCCCAAATTACCAATTAATATTACTTTATTTACTGCCATAATTTACTC
>JAWXBT010000445.1:0-8235 GCA_034440315.1 bacterium | reverse complement strand
CGCTATATTTTGCTCAATAGCTGGGATAGCTCAAATAATAATAATGTATCAAATCGGAGAGCGTTTTTTCGGTAAATGGAGCGGGTTAGTAGCTGCTACTTTAACTGCGACTTTGTTTCCGATGGTTTTTTACTCACGAAATATGAAATTTGTCAGCGTCTCTTGGTTCTTTTGTGCGCTTTCCATACTATTTATTTTCTCCTCTCTAAAAAAATTAACTGCATGGCAGTTTGTATTTTCCGGACTCGCCATAGCAGCGATGGTTGCTAGCCATCCCAATACTTTGCCCATGGCCGCTTGTATGTTTTTAGTATTGGCCATTGGAATGATAATTGTCCTTTGGAAGGACGGGGGAGGGTTTCGATTATTTTCTAAAGCCTGTTTAGCCCCGTTCGTTTTTTTTCTTGTATTAGGCATCTGTGAAATTTCCTTTATTGTTATTAAGAAATATCTTCCTTTTTTTGAAGTCGTTGGAAATGTTGGCTATTTAACTAACCTAATTTATCATTCGAATTTATCTAAACACAGCGAGCCATCGTTTCACTTTTATCTTAGTAGCCTGGCGATAAGTGCTGGATCCTGGCTTTTGTGGATGTTAATGGGGTCTACGTTTATTACCTTATTTAATAAGAGTAGTAGATGGGCAGCTTTTTCCTTGTTTACTTTATTTTTGGGACCAATAGCATTTTTTGTATTCACCGAGATGGTCGCCGTAGCTCGTAGTGCTTACGTTAATATAATACCGGCTTCCCTTCTAATTGGAGCTGGTTTTTCTCAGCTTCAGGCTCAGTTTGGGACTCGATTTGGTAAGAAGATAGAAAATCTTTCCGGAATACTAATTATTTCTGTATTGGCAACGTGTGCCACATATATAAGTGCCATATGTCTCAATAAGGTTTCTGCAGCCCAACAACTCTACAACTATGTAGGAACGGGGACTGCTTCGTTTTCTGCTCCGAGCACTAGTGTTTATTATTGGTCAGAGTATTACTTCAAGGACCGAAGGCTATACGTTAATAATTGGAATGAGGTATTTCGTAATTTTTTGTCCCGCAGAGGAGAATTTTTAGTTAATTTGGATCCCAGCTCAACAAAGGCTGATGAGCTTTTAAATAACAGATATGAGCCATCTAGAGTTTTTAATAACTTGCACGACAACCGAATGGAGCTTCCTCACACTTCGTACAATCTTTATGAAAAGCTTAAAATATTTTCCGATTTATATGGGTTTGATCGCGTAGCTTCTGTTCCAATTTCAAATCCTGCCAAGATTGATATTCAGTCTTTGGAAGTTTTAAACGGGGATTTGAAAAATCCCGGTTTGCACCTGGATTTCGAAAACAGTTATTCATCTAATCTTTTAATGATTGGAGGAAAAATTGCTCTTCAAGATCCGGATACTTTACTTGCAGTGGGCTTGGGTGACAAAGAGCATCCTCTCAAATATTCCCTAGAAATATTTCAACCTAACTCAAATCTCTCCTCTTTTCACAAAACATGGAAGTTAGATGCGAATCAACCCAAGGATTTAAGGTTATCTTTTTGGATTGTATCAAAGGATTTGAAATTAATTGGCACCTCCTCCTCAATACAAGACTTTAGAGTCGATTTCTTCTCGCTTCCTCAGAAACATATTTTTCTAGCCGCAGAGAGTCGGATTTTAAAAGGCAACAAAGCAGCTGAAAAACGGAGAGAAAAGAGCTTGATATTCTATGCGAGGCAACATCTCAAACCTCCGGATGCCCTGAAATTAAATGGGTCAAAACAAAGAATATTTCATATTTTGCCCAAGAAGATTGTTCCGAACGCTGTATATCGGGTGCGATTTCGAGCAAAGACGGTTTGGGGAGCTGTTGGGAGAGTAGTTATTACACCCGGTACCAGCAACCGGCAAATTGGCCAAAGTGAATATTTTTGGCAACCTTGGTGGCGGGTAAATGAGTTTGAGTTTAGAACTCCGGTAAAACCTGTGGGTCTTTCAATCTATCTTGAAAATATAAGACCTAATAATCTTGGAAGTGAGGTATTATTTGAAGAGTTTGACTTGGAGCTTAAGGAGAAAATTAAAAACTGACTTTCTCTTGCTCGATCTTTCACAGACTCACTCATTAGGGATATTATAGTAACTTTCAAAAGTCTTTGCCAAAAAGCAAAGGCTTTTGAAAGTTACTATCCCCCAGAGGGATAATAAATAGTGTTTTTCATTTTCAAAAATCATAGGTAACTCGAAGGGTTAACAAGAAACAAGATTTAGTTTAGTATCCATTGCCATATCTTGTGATTCGGCAAAGACTTTTGAAAAATACTATAGTAAGCATTTGTAACGATTTTCCCTCTTGCTGACTTTTTTCTTAAACTATTATATGGTAAATCTCCTCGAGTTTGGTCCAAAGATTAAATGTTTTCGACACTTTAACAGATGATCACAGTTATAAATTACGGTATGGGAAATCTGGGTTCAATTCAGAACATGCTTAAAAAAATTGGGGCAAAGATTTTAGTAACTTCAGATCCAACTGAGATTGATCGAGCTGAAAAAATTATCTTCCCCGGTGTCGGTGCTTTCGATGCGGCTGTGGCAACTATTCAAGATAAGGGATTGGCGAATCTTCTAAGCAAGAAGGCGCTTTCCGACAAGGTGCCGTTTCTTGGAATTTGCCTTGGTATGCAGCTAATGTCTCAATCAAGTGAAGAAGGAGTATTGCCGGGGCTTGGCTGGTTTAAAGCTCGAACTAAGAAGTTTGACTTCCCGAATGATCAAGGGAAATTAAAGATCCCGCATATGGGGTGGAATACTATTAAATTGAAGGCAAAAGATTCTCCTCTCTTAAGAGATTTGGATGAAGAATCGAGATTTTATTTTGTTCATTCATACTACTTGGATTGCGAGAATCCGGCGGATATTGCAGCACAGACACCTTATGGTGGTGATTTTACATCAGTGATTACACGTGAAAATATCTACGGTGCTCAATTCCATCCGGAAAAAAGCCACAGATTCGGAATGCAAATTTTTAAAAATTTCGTAACGCATTGTTGATATGCTTAGAACTAGAATTATTCCATGTCTCTTGTTGCGTAATGGCGGTTTAGTAAAGACTGTTAAATTTAAAAATCCAACTTATCTAGGGGATCCTATAAATGCCGTTAGGATCTTTAATGAAAAAGAAGTCGACGAGATTGTCTTTTTGGATATTACGGCTACAGTTGAAAACAGGGGCCCTTCCATTAAGGTATTGACTGATATCGCTAGTGAGTGTTTTATGCCTTTGGCCTATGGTGGTGGTGTCAGAAATCTCGAGGATGCTAGAGCGATCTTTGATCTTGGCGTTGAGAAAGTTGTTTTAAATAGTGCTGCTTTTGAAAATCCTAAAGTCATTGAAGATATCGCGGCCATTTTTGGCAATCAAGCTGTCGTAGTTTCAATAGATGTTAAAAAAAGCCTATTTGGAAAATATTCCGTGTACACCCGCTCAGCTAGTAAAGACACTTCACAAGATCCGGTGAGTTATGCAAAAAAAGCAGTTGAACATGGAGCTGGAGAGATATTTCTTAATTCCATTGATCGAGATGGAACTGGTTCGGGATATGATCTATCTTTAGTGCAGAGAGTTTGCGAGGTAGTTCCTGTCCCTGTTGTAGCCTGTGGCGGAGCTGCTAGTGTTAGTGATCTTGTGAGTGTAGTGTCAGAGGGCGGAGCAGCAGCGGCTTCTGCTGGAAGTTTATTTGTATTTCACGGGAAACACCGAGCGGTTCTGATTAACTTTCCCGCCAGAGCTTTATTGGAGCAGTCATTTAGTAGTGTGGCCTAGTGACGATATGAGTGAAGAATATAAAAGATGTAAGAGATGCGTAATGGATACTTTAGATCCAGGTATCTCTTTTGATGCAGATGGAAATTGTAACTTCTGCACCGAATATTTTGTAAGGGAGCCGGGCCAAGTTTTTAAGGGGAATCTAGGTCAGAAAAAATTAGAGAAGTTTATAAATCTAATTAAAGCAGACGGTAAGAATAAGCCCTACGACTGTATAATGGGAGTAAGCGGCGGAGTTGATAGTACCTATGTTGCTTATCTAGCCAAACAGCAAGGTTTGCGTCCTCTAGCGGTTCATTTTGATAATGGCTGGAATTCTGAATTAGCAGTCAGGAATATTGAAAATATCTTAAATAAGCTAAATATTGATCTTTATACTCACGTAGTTGATTGGGACGAATTTAGGGATCTGCAGTTATCATTCCTTAAAGCTTCGGTTGCAAATGCTGAGATACCAAGTGACCATGGTTTTTTGGCGACCCTTTATGACGTCGCTTTAAAGCATAAAATTAAATATTTTCTAACCGGCACAAATTTTGAAACCGAAGGTATATTACCTGCGGGATACGGTTATTTAAGTGTCGATCTTAAGCATATCTTGGCTGTACACAAAAGATTTGGAACTAAATCTTTAAGTACATATCCAAAGCTTAGTCTTCCAAAATATATGTATGCCAGATTTGTAAGGAAACTTACTAAGGTCTCGATCCTTAATTACGTAAATTACAAGAAAGAAGCTGCCATGGAACTTATACAAAAAGAGTTGGGTTGGCAGTATTACGGCGGAAAACATTACGAATCTATCTTTACTCGGTTTTTCCAAGCATATATTTTGCCAAGAAAATTCGGATTTGATAAACGCAAAGCACATTATTCTTCACTAATCTGCTCAGGGCAGATGACAAGAGAGGAGGCGGTACAACTTCTTAAAACTGATCCTTGCGATCCGAAGATGCTTGTTGAAGATCGTGAATATGTAATTAAAAAATTGGGCCTGACCGAGGCTTCTTTTAAGGAGATAATGAATCTGCCGACTCATCTATCCACTGACTATCCGAATAACAGCCGGATATTCGCGATGCTTACAAAGGCTAATAGATGGCTGGAAAATGCCAGATCCGGTAAACGGGGCGAATTGACCGAAGCCAGCAAGCTAGTTAACAGCAAAATAATAGAATCAAAATAGTTTTCTGAGATAGTAAAAATGGGTTTAGCAGTTCAGTCAGCAACACAATGTTCAGTAAATAGCTCTGCTATTTCCAGTGAGGCTTTAAAGGTTTGTACCCGTTGTGTGATGGATACCACCGATCCTAACATCACTTTTGAAGATGGCGTATGTCACCACTGTAGAGATTTTGAACGGAATAAAAATTCCCGTATTGTATTAGGAGCAGAAGGGGAGGCACGGCTACAAAGTATAGTTCAGAAAATTAAGGAGGATGGCAAAGGAAGTGAGTACGATTGTATCTTGGGGATTAGTGGAGGTGTAGATAGTGCATATGTGGCATACAAGGCCAAACAATTGGGACTGAGGCCTTTAGCTGTTCACTTTGATAACGGCTGGAACTCTGAATTAGCCGTAAGCAATATAGAAGCAACTCTAAATAAATTAGGCATTGATCTTTTTACGTATGTTGTGGATTGGAACGAGTTTAAAAATCTTCAACTCTCCATCTTAAAAGCTTCAACGCCGGATGCTGAAATTCCCACTGACCATGCAATTTATGCATTGTTGATTCAAACAGCCATTAAACACGGCGTGAAATACATATTGAATGGCATGAATTATAGCTCCGAAGGGATTGTTATTCCTGCTTGGGCTTATGGCCATTCTGATTGGCGTTATATAAAAGACGTTCAAAAAAAGTTCGGCAGTGTGAAGCTTAAAACTTATCCTCATTACAGTTTGCTATATTTATTTTATGCAATGATTGTTCGCCGGGTTAAATTTGTTTCTATATTGAATTACATTGAATACGATAAGGAAAAAGCGATTGAAGAATTGAAATCGGAGCTAAACTGGAGACCTTATGGAGGAAAACACCATGAATCGGTCTATACCAGATTTTTCCAATCTTATATCCTGCCCCGAAAGTTTAATATTGATAAACGTAAAGCGCATCTTTCTAATTTAATACATTCTCAATCCGGTGATATGACACGAGAGAGGGCATTGCAGGAATTAAAGAAAGATCCTTGTGATGCCGGATTGTTGAGTCAAGATCTCTCTTTTGTCGTAAAAAAGATGGATTTAACTGAAGTGCAATTTGAAGAGATGATGCAAGCTCCGCTGAAATGTTTTAGAGATTACAAAACTAATTATAATTTGGTAAGAAAGCTTAAGAAGCTTCAGCATTTTATGAGAAAAGTTGGAATTTTTTACAAATAACTTACTCCCTTCGAACATGGCCGAGCGAATATTTAAAAATGAATGGCCGCTAAGAGTATTGAGCTATATCGGTTTAGCTTTGATCTCCCTTTTAATGTTGGGAGCAGTCCTAAATATCGGTTACGGATTAGATAATCTCAATCTGATATTCTGCTTTGAAACAGATGAAGCTCGTCTTGTAGAAAGGGTCACTGCCAATCTGGCAAACGGAGATCTAAATCCCCGCGGTCATTATAATTACGGATATCTTTATGAGACAGTTGCTGTAGGAGTGGCCTCAATTTTCAAATTTTTTGAATTTAATATAGATCCTCGCTTTATTGGGTCCTTGTTGAGGTTAGAGTCTCTTATTAGTTGTTCGATCGTGCTGCTACTTGTTTATCATCTATGCATATTTTTGGGTGCTTCGAGTTTTTGGGGAATAACCGCCGGACTTTTCTTGATAATTTTCCCTGATTACTATTATTGGGCTCAGGCGATGCATCCAGATATTTTGCAAAGCGTTTTAATAGTGGCGGCCTTTTACTTTGCGATAAAATTAGATGGATTAAAGGCTCTTTTAATCTCATCGGCTCTCTGCGGTCTCTCTTTTGGTACAAAATATTCAGGAATTTTTGCTCTTCCTTTTCTTTTTATTCCTTTTTTTGCACAGTGTTTTTCTACAACAACGAAATATGATCTCTCTTTTATTAAAAAAGTTACTTTTGGTCTTTTAGTTTTATTCGGTATCTTTACTCTTAGTTATTTAATTTCTAATTCGTACGTTCTTCAGTTTGCCGGAGAAGCTTGGGGGGATTTTAACTATGAAAGAAATCATGTAGCAGTTGGTGACGAAAAGCTAGAATCTGCAAACGGTTTCCTTTGGTTTCCAATTCTTTACAGCCAGCTGCAATTTTCAGTAAGTTTTTGGCTTCTCTTAGGTTTTGTTTTATCTGCTGTCGGTTTAATCTGGCGAGCCAGATCCACAGGAACGATAAAGGAGTTTCTTGCTGATAGAAAAGCCGTTGCCTGGTTTACACTTCTTGCTTACTGCTTAGTATCTTTTATCTATCTCTTTGTATTTGTCCGAATGAGGGTACCGAGATTTACCTTTCATTTTCTTCCCATTTTTTACGCCGCCGCTTTTTCAGCAATAGGAATATTTTCTAATAGATTATCACCTAAGGCCAGAATTTCTCTATGTATTGTAGTTTTGATTTCGGCCACCTCAAGCATTTCATTGGCCATGAAGTATACAAAATTCTTGAGTCATAAATCGCTTTCACCTCTTTTGACCTCAGGTGAATTTTTATTAAAATTTGATCCGACAACTCGCATTCTTTCCGATCATTATAGCTACGTGCCACCTCGTTTCATAAATGTTGAAAAGACATGGGGCGTAGATCATGAAAAGATCTCTCTATTTAATCCCGACTTAATAATATTAACTCACGGTACCACCGGAAGATGGGCTTGGCCTAAAGAGAAGAGTTCCTTTAATGATAGGCAATTTGACATAAACACAGCTTACGGGGAAAAATCAATTTTAGTTAAAAGTTTTCTAGATCAGTTATTTTCCCCCGGTTCCTCTTGGAGTTTAATTTACGAGGATTCCGACGTAGCAATTTTAGAACGTAAGAAAGTCAGCAAATGATACTAATGTCTGAATATAATATTTTAGATTCGGATATTAATTTATTCTTAATAACTAATTTTTTAGCTTCTTTTATATGCACTATATGGTTTTTATTTATTTTTCGGGTACGTAAATATCTTTTTATTAAGCCCAGTATCCTGGTTCTTTTTTGCTCCCATGTTTTTTTGCAGTGGCCATTAGCCTTATTTTCCACCTATTGCCAGAAGTTTTTAGCAGAGCCTATTACCCTTCAGATTTTAATTCATAGTTACATATTTTTTGGGTTATTTATTGCAAGTGGCACGTTTATTAACGAGTCGAAAGAAACTTGGGCTAGGATCATTTCAAAACCAGCTCTCTCCTTGGAGTCGGTCTTTAGAGATTGTTTTATTTTATTAGGATTCGCGGTCGGATTT
>JAWXBT010000444.1:0-4299 GCA_034440315.1 bacterium | reverse complement strand
GTCTTAAGAGATCCTTCTATAAATAATCGCGAAATGCTCTTGAATTTAGTTAAATCTGAGATTACTTAATATAAAACTGATTTGCTCAAATGATACATAAAATATACAAAATTATTATTTCACTTGCCACTATCTTAGTTGTAATAATTTTAAATGTTTCAAACTGGAATCCTATTTCGCCAAAACAAAATGCATTTGAATCCTGGCTTAGAGATTTTGAACTTGCCGCAGAATCATCCCCGAAAACATTTAAACAAAACATTACGATCCTTAGCATAATTGAAGATCGGGCTATTAGTTATTCCTTCTCTCCCGATACTGCAAATTGGGATTCCATTTTTCATATTTTAGAATTGATAAAAGATACTGGCATATTCAAAAGCAAACAAGTTAAGGGAGAAGATAAGTCTGCCAAAATTTCAGTATCTGGTTATGGAGAAAGTTTTATGACAAGCATTCCACTAAGCATTGCTATGGAGAGCACAAGGATACAATTACTTTTTAAGTTACTAGAATTAAATGGCAAGGAAGTTCCTATCGCAACAGTTGCTCTAAATTTTAATAAAGATGAACAAAATGAAAACTAGAGCTGAAGCGTTTGCTCTTCTTAGCGAATACACAAAAAATCCGAGTCTCATTAACCACTGCCTATCTGTGGAAGCCGCAATGCGCTGGCATGCCCAAAAAGCAGGTTGCTCAGAGATTGATATTGAAAGGTGGGGATTGAGCGGATTACTTCACGATTTTGATTATGAAATGTTTCCTGAGCCAACCTCTCCAAATGGTCACCCCTACAAAGGAAATAAGATCTTAAAAGATCTTGGATATGATGAAGAAATCACAGAAGCCATTATGGGACATGCCTTATACACTGGCGTGTCACGAAATTCACAAATGGCCAAAACTCTCTTTGCAGTTGATGAGCTCTCTGGATTAGTAACCGCTTCAACCTTAGTACGTCCTGATCGTTCTCTTCATACAATTGAATCCAAATCAGTTTTAAAAAAAATGAAAGATAAACATTTTGCAGCTGGCTGTAATCGTGAAGACATCAGATTAGGTGCTCAAGAATTGGGAATTGAGTTGCCACAACTAATTGACAATGTAATTGCTGCCCTCAGAGAGATTGCAGATCAAATAGGGTTAGCTGGAAAATAATTTTTTACTGCTTAATAATATTTACTAACCGTGGAACTGAGGTTCCTGGTTGAAATACCGTAATAAAACGATCACTTTCCGTAACTTCAAAATTCGTCCCTTTCATAGATTCAATAACTTTTATTCTTAAAGCATCTTGAGAAATATTAATATCAACATCAACAAGACCACGCTTTTTACCCGTTACTTGAATCACCACAGTCACAGTATCATCTTTTAAATATTTCTCATCATGTAAAGGCCACGTAGCATAAGCAACGCTCTCAGTATGACCCAACCTACTCCATAATTCTTCACATAGATGCGGAGTAAAAGATGCCAATAACTTGGTAAATATTTCTAATGTTGTTTTTGAAACTGGAGAGTTTCCAACTTCATTTAGAAACTCCATCATTGCAGCGATTGGAGTATTAAATTGGATCTCTTCCATGCCTTCAGTAACACGCTTAATAGTTTTATGAAGCTGGCGAGTTACCTTTTCAGACTGATCTTTTTCTGCCACTACTTCTCTTATGCCAGTTACAGAATCAGCTAAAACAAATTTCCAAGCTTTCTTTAAAAATCGATTGACTCCCAAAATTGCTTGACTATCCCACATGCGAGTACCCTCTAAAGGCCCCATAAACATCATGTGAAGTCTTAGAGTATCCGCACCAAAAGATTTTACAATTTCATCGGGATTAACAACATTCTTCAAAGACTTAGACATCTTTGCTGAGATCTTCTCAAGAACTTCACCAGTCTCTTTATGTTTTGCTGTACCATCTGCACTTACATCAACCATATCAACTGCAACTAAACCACCACGGCGATTTTTAAATGCATGTGCTAAAATCATGCCCTGATTAATAAGTCTTTTAAATGGTTCTTTGGTACTTACATATCCCAAATCATAGAGAACCTTGTGCCAAAATCTGGCATAAAGAAGATGTAACACTGCATGCTCAGCACCTCCAACATAAAGATCGACAGACATCCAATCCTTTTCGATCTTTGGATCCCAGGCTGACTTGTCATTTTTATTATCTATATATCTTAGATAATACCAACAAGACCCAGCCCAATTAGGCATGGTGTTTGTTTCACGACGACCTTTTTTGCCGGTTTTTGGGCAAGTTACATAAAGCCAATCTTTGGCCTTGGCTAAGGGAGACTCACCATCTTGTGATGGCTTAAAATCATCGACTTGAGGAAGTAATAACGGCAATTCATTTTCAGACATTGCAGTGATAGATCCATCATCCCAATGGATCATAGGAATGGGCTCGCCCCAATACCGTTGTCTAGAAAAAAGCCAATCTCTTAATTTATAATTAACAACCGAAGTGCCTTTACCATTTTTTATGAGCCAATCATTAATTAACTTAGCAGCCTCTTCGTTTGATCTGCCTTCAAGTTTTAATTCTCTAGCAACTGGAAAATTACACGGCAGCATAGTGCCAGCTTCAGTATATGCAACCTCACCTTCTACTACTGCCATCCTAATTTCATCAGAAATTGAATCAGGCGGCTTAATAACTGGCCTGATATCGATTTGAAATGTTCGGGCAAATTCAAAATCTCTTTCATCATGAGCAGGCACGCCCATTACAGCTCCAGTTCCAAAACTTATTAATACATAGTCGCCAATATAGATTGGAATTAATTCAGAATTAATTGGATTAACAACATAGCCGCCAGTAAAAACACCGGTCTTTTTTCTATTTTCAATAGTACGATCTAGCTCACTCATCTTAAGAGCATTATCGCAGTAGGCTTCGACCTTCTCTTTATATTCAGCAGTAGTTACTTCTTTAACCAGTGGATGCTCAGGAGAAATAACAAAAAATGTCACGCCAAAAAGGGTATCTGGACGTGTCGTAAAGGCAATAACCTGCTTATCAGAATTATGAATTTTAAAAGTAATTTCCGAACCCAGTTTTTTGCCAATCCAATTTCTTTGCTGATCTTTAATATTTTCAGGCCAATTAACTTCATCGATCTCTTTAATTAATCTTTCTGCATACTTTGTAATTCGTAACATCCACTGTTTCATCGGACGTTTTACAACTGGAAAACCTCCTCGCTCGGAAAGCCCATTAATCACCTCCTCGTTAGCTAACACACTGCCCAACTCAGGACACCAATTTACACTGGCCTCTGTGTAGTAAGCTAAACGATGCTCGGAAAGGTAAACCTCAATCGCATTTATACCTTGAGATTTAATTTCATTTGGAATTTTTAGTTCTTCAATCGGGCGAGATTTCTGAACAGCTTCGTCAAACCAAGAGTTAAAAAGCTTAAGAAAAATCCACTGTGTCCATTTATAATATTCGGGTGTGCAGGTGCTTAATTCTCTATCCCAATCGTAGGAATATCCGAGAGATTTAAGCTGCCTTCTAAAAACCCCGCAATTTTTCTCAGCAATTATTGCTGGATGAACACCAACTTTCACAGCATGTTGTTCAGTAGGCAATCCAAAAGCATCAAAGCCCATTGGATGAAGAACTGAATATCCTTTCATTCGAAAATAACGACTGTAAATATCTGTAGCTGTGTATCCCAATGGATGCCCGATGTGTAAACCATCACCTGAGGGATAAGGGAACATATCAAGGCAGTAAAGTTTTTTTGTACTGGCATTTCCGACCTTAAAGGTCTTATTTTTTTCCCAGTATTCCTGCCATTTACTCTCTATTTCTGAATGATTGTACTCGGACACGACGAAAACTCCTTAGGACAGCAAAAACCACGCCTTGCTCAAGAACATACTGAATTTACTGTGCCAAGCCAAGATATTAGCTATTAGGATTGTTATAAACTGCTCTTTAAAAGTAAACTTTCACTGACTTGCCATCAACAAACATTTAGTATAGAAAACTCGCCTAACTTCAAAGACCTACGGAGGTTTTTTGGCATTGTTGGCCCTCCCACGCTCCGCTTCGCGGATGCTTCAAAGGGTGAATTAATTTCGCAATTTCGCTTAATGCGAACTTACAAAATTAATTCGGAGTCGTAGTTCAGTTGGTTAGAACGTCCGCCTGTCACGCGGAAGGTCGCGGGTTCGAGTCCCGTCGGCTCCGCCATTAGCCTTACATATTATTCCCAACTTAGGGACTTGAACCCGCGAGGGGAAATAGGTCAACGTGAGCTTGCGAAACG
>JAWXBT010000443.1:0-4826 GCA_034440315.1 bacterium | reverse complement strand
TATCTATATAGCTCCTCAGATAGACTACTTTTGGGAAAATCAAAAAAGTTTATTTTCTTCAATCAAACTAAAGAGAGTCTGTATTCTCAGTGCTGTTTTTTGCATGATATTTTTTTGGATCTTAAGTTTCAAAACTATTTTTATCAGAAATGATAAATTCCTGCTTTCTTTTGACTCCTATCCAGTAAATGCCCTAAATTGGTTAAAGCAATATAGAGAAGGTGGAGATTTATTAGTCGATTTTAACAACGGTAGTTTTGCCCTGTGGAGACTATATCCAGATTTCAAAATCTCTTTAGATGGTCGTTACGAAGAAGTTTATGAGGATCATACGTTAGTAAGTGTTAATTGTGCAATGAACCCCAGCTGTCCTGAACATCTAAATTCCCTTTCCCTAATTAATCCACATTTTATTTTAGTCTTAACAAAAACTATTAGTTCAAATAAGTTCGATTCTAATTGGAGCGAGATTTATAGAGACGATAGTTTTTTTATTTTGGAAAAGTCTTCAAAGAAGGAAAGTCAACCTTTAATGCCAATAAGAAGACTGAAAGACTCAGATCATATTTTTAGTGCAAGTTTTTAGTTGTTGCTGTGAACTGTTAACCTTTGATTCCATAAAAGTTTTGATTGCCACATTTAGTAAGAGAAAGTTTTCTGATCTCTTCAACAAATTTTAGAGTTGCTTTTTCTTGCAAAGTACTAGGTTCTGAAATGCTATCTACTGAGGTATTAATTGATGTTTCCGAATTATCGATTGAGAATGATATAGTAATTACGCCGGGGTCGAAAAATCGGAACTTAGTAGATGGAGCTTGGAATTTATTTCCATTTTCTGAAATAACAGAGAGTAGATTGTTAGCATTAAATAGTAAGGATGATCTTTGATCTGCTGTAATTGTAGCAAGTTCTTGTGTTTTGCTTATAAATTGACCCTTCTTAATGTTACCGCACTCTTGAAATATAGTATTTTTTATCAGTTTATATTGTTCAAAATCAGCAGGATTTGAAGCACTAGATCTGGCAATCACAATATCAAAAATAAAGTTTTTCGATTCCAAGTCTTTGGATAGAGAGGAATTGGTACTACATCCAGGAAGAAATGCAAAAAGAATAAGTATGCTAAATATTTGTTTCATGATCATGAGATTATTAAAGTAGAGAAGATCTAGACTTTATAACTATCGTGGTACCGAAGGAGGGACTTGAACCCCCACACCCTTGCGAGTACCGGATTTTGAGTCCGGCGCGTCTACCATTCCGCCACTCCGGCATGTATCCACTTAGAGTTAATTTTTTAGCGCGTTTAGCCAGTGATGTCAAAGCCTTGGCTTTTTTGGCATTCTGTTCACAAAAACTTCCTACGTTTTGACTAGAAGAGTCCTACCTAATATCATTAAAAGACCATGACTCAAAATGAAGTAACTCTTACAGAAGTAACCATTAGCGAATTTACGAATCGTATTGATCGAGATCTGGAAAAATTAGGATACTCACTCGATAGTGACCTTAGTGCATTTCCAGAAGATCGTCGTAGCAAAATAGCCGCAGTTTTAGAGAGACGCGATCGTCTTACTGAAATAGCTTCACCAACTTCTCAGGTGCAGGCATATGATCAAGCTTATGAAAGCTCGGGACTTTGGGCCATGACATTTACTCGTTTAGGCACAATAAACGAGGATCGCTTTTCTATGAAGGAAGGTGATAACCTTCGACAACATATATGGACATCCCTTAGAAGTTGCGGATATGAGACTAGCGAATTTATGCGCTTTCAGGAGATATTTTGTCATCCTCAAGATTATATCGTCCCGAAATTTCAAATTAAACCAAAAGGTATTGTTGAGTTCTCTCCAGAATCTATAAAATATTGCAGCTCTGTTCTAGGAACTTTAGTCTCCCCTGATCGGATCTCTCTTACTTTAGCAAAAAAATTGATGATTTATGATCCTGAGCAAGATAAAGGAAATGCATGGGCTAGATTGGAGTCTCGTTCCAAGCTCTCAGTTCTTGAAGCAGTGAAATTGATCTGGGATTCAAGCATTACGATGAGTCATCATATTGGGAGAATTCGAATTATAAGCACACCAAATCAAGCTCTTTTAGATAAGTATCCAGATGGAATAAGTCTCCCAAGAAATGAAATTTTAGGAAAGTTATTAATCAGTCGTTGTTTAACACAAGAGAAGAAATCTCATGATGGAGTAGTTTGGCAACGCCGTGGAATTCAACTCTTCCAAGATCCACACAATTCTATGCGAGGAGCTTTTCATATTGCCGAGCAATATTTTGGTGAAGTTGCTAAAATCCGGGATATTCAGTCTGAATTGAAACATATTCATAGTAGAGTGAATCTTGAATGGGAAAGTTCTGATTTGGAGCAAAGAGAAATTCTTATATCATTATCAAAGGAGGCGATCGATAAAGCGATTACTTATCTCGAAAGAAAAGTAGATTCTAATAAAGTTCATGCAAAAGATCTCTTGGTTGCTGCTAGAGAATTTAGGAATAGTCGAGGTCATATAAATCCCACTCCCTTTTTGGTGAGAGTAGTAAACGGAATAAATTCGCTTGATAAACGAGTAGAATCTACCCATGTGATAGGGGGGAAAATCCATGAGACTAAAACTCGTTCCCTCGATCAAATTGAAGCTGCCTCAGCAAATATTCGGTATTATAGCCAAAGAGTTGAAAGTGCAGCTGACTTGTTATCTCTTAATCTGACTTTGTTTCGGGAGGATTTATCTTCAGATCAGAGAACAAAACAAGCTCAAAGTGTACTGTTTCGATTAGCATTGGAACCAAATATTCTTTGTGAAGTTGATACAATACCGTATAATCTGATTGCAGAAAAAATCAGAAAAAATTACGATCTTTTAAAAACTTCATTGCATCAAGGGAATAAAGAAGCTGCCTTTGAGGCTTTGGTTAGAATGCAGATTGTTGTAAAATTTCATACTGTCTATGATACTTTTGAGAAAATAAAACTAGACCTTGCCAAGCTTGAATCTGAACTTGTTAAAAGTATTCCTTCCAGTCCCGAATCAATAATTAAAAATTTACATGATAGAGCAGCTTATCTAAAAGTTCTTTTCCAGGAGCGTCAGATTGTTCCCAAACATGAAGTTGAAAAAAGCTTCAAAGATCCCTTCAATGATTTAAGAGTAATTCTAAATACTATGGAACGACGTTTACAAGAGTATCTAGAAAGGAAGCCGAGCCTTGAGGAAGTGTGCGAGATGTTAAATAGGTTTAAAGATTTTCTCGATAAATCTAAAATTGTTGCAAGGATTAGAGCCTTACCTTAGCTAAAACTTAGCCTTTCATTTCTGCAACAATTTGGGTTTGTATGTCTTTTAATTGAGTAACTAAATCGTCGCTGGGCTCCTGGGCAGGTAGAAATTTTAATGAAACTTTAATTCCGAATGGTACCGGAAACATCTTATGCTTTACTAGTTCCCATGAATTGATGATTGCAAGTGGTACAATAAGACAGTTTGGCATGGATTTGATTAAAGTTTTAAAACCTGAGGTTTTAAAGTTTTTGATCACGCCATCTCTAGCTCTAGTTCCTTCAGGAAAAAGTGCAATGGCGTAATTATTTTTAGCAATAACTTTGCCATATTCTTCGATAGCGCGGATTGATTGAGATGGATTAGAACGATCAATTAAGATCCCAGCACCATTTCTTAAATTCATGGAAACAAATGGCACGTGCTTTGCAAGTTCTTTTTTTGCAACAAATTTCGGATTATGTTTGCGCAGGGCCCAGCCAATTAATGGAATATCAAACATACTTTGGTGATTTGATATAATCAAAAGAGGCCTATTAAGTGGGTAATTTTGAGAATTTGAGATTGTAAACTGGGCACCAGAAATTCGTAAAGATTGAATAATTAAAAAATTGACCCAATCTCCCCAGATTTTTCTAGGACGATCGCCAAAAAAGAGAACAAAAAATAAAATCAAATGTGAGAAATTCATTACAAGTGCAAATGCAAGTGTGCAAAGAATAGAGGCCAACCAATGAAAAATCTTTATAATCATTATGATTGGTTTCTCTTAAGGTAAGAATTCAGAGAATGATCTAAAATTTTAGCCAGTCTATTCTTAGGAATTAAGGAGAAGTCTAAATTTAATGAAGCTCGAATCTTGGCAAATATTTCTATTCGAGAATTTTTTTCTATGGCAGTCATATGTAAATGTCGCACTAGATCGATCCAATGAGCAAGAACTAGATCTCTAAGAGTTGGATCCATTGGTAGATTGCAATATTGTGTACAGATATGAATTATTTTTTGAACATCTAAAATATATTCTTCAATAGTTTTTCCTGAAATCTTCTCGATTCTGGCACTACTTAAAAGAGCTAATAATAAAGGCCTAACTGAGGAATATTTCCCTTCGTTCAGTAATAAATCACAGATTCTGCCTTGACGTGGATTAAAGGAAACTCCTTTTTCGCGGACAATTGGAAATTCATCAAAGGCATCTGATTGCCAAAGTTCTTGATAGAAGTAGATAAGTTTCTCTGTAGATTCACCTCGATTTTCAAGAGCTAAGGTTTTTGCGATTGCTCTAAAAGTCTTCGGACAGTGTTCTTCGAATCTCGATATTTTATCTGAACTGCCTAGTTCCATTGATCTTTTTTGTTACTTGCGAGTATTGAAAACTTAATTAACACTAACTTACGGTAAAAAAGTTATTAAGTTAAGGTTTTTATTACCTTTTTTTTATCTAGTTTTAGTGAAGTTGTCTAAAACTAAACCCTAAGTAGAATACCCACCTGCCACTAGTTTTAAAAGTAGATTAAAGGACTCTAAATG
>JAWXBT010000442.1:0-9564 GCA_034440315.1 bacterium | reverse complement strand
GTTCAAAAGAAGCACTTAGTTTATCTTTATAAATTGCTTTTAGTTTTTTAGATAGTAGTTGTACTATTGAACGAAGTAACTCTGAAGCAATAGAATCGATTTCTTTTTTTGCAAATTTATCCTTACCTTTAGCGAATGCTGATAATAATCCAACCTTGCAGGCATCTTCCCAATTCTTCGATCTTAAACAAATTAAAATTTCATTAACGGATTTTTGCCAGTAAGAATCTGGAGAGCCCTTCCCCTTATCATTTCTGGGTATCTCAAATTTTTCTAATTCTGAAAGAATCGTGCTGATTTCTTTTTCAGATACCTCAATATCTTGAGGTATCCAATGCCAAACTTCCTTTGAAGTAGATTTAATCAAATCTTTAAGAAAGCTCATTTCTTTTGAAATCTTTTCATGAACCGCTCTAGAAGCATCTCCTTTACTTAAAAAACTAATAATTCTTGAAACCTCTTTTACATCAACCTTTGAGCAAAGATCTCTAATTGCATACTCAATTGACTTTGTATCCTGATCGTTTTCATTTATTGACCAACCAGGAACAAGATTTAATTCAAAGCTGAATAAACGCGCAATTTTTACAAAAAAACTATCTAAAGTTGCAATGTTTAAGCGGTTCAAACTTTCAACTAATAACGAAAGGGTTTTCAGGAGTTGAAATCTTGAAATAACTTTAATTTTAAGATCATTTGCTAGTTGAATAGCATTATCATCAGATATACAAGCATAAGCTAGTCTTTCAACAACTCTATCGCGGATCTCAGCGGCAGCTTTTCGAGTAAAAGTTGTAGCTAAAATCTTTTCAGGTTTTTCACCAGCTAAAAGCAAAACTAAAAACCGATTAGATATAGCAAAAGTTTTGCCTGACCCTGCACTTGCTTTGATAATAGTAGCAGGAAAGTTCATTGATCTGTCTCCAAGTTACGCATTGAAAATGCAGTACACTCTTGGCGAGATAGTACCTCATCAACAATTGATTCATAATCACTAGTTGTCGGAGTTTTATCCGTAGGGGGCCAAAACTTTCTATTTAATATCTCTTTCGATATTTGTTTTGCTTTTACTAAAGCCTCACTAAGCTCTTCTTCTCTCCACTTCGTCATGAGAATACCTGCCTTTGAGGTATCTTCAGGAATATTAAAATATCCCAGCTTAATGTCTCCGCTAAGTCCAAATTCTCTCAAAAAGTAGTAATAAAGAGGTAGTTGTAAATTTATCCAGCCTTTCTTAGAAGTGTAATGAGCTTTAGTTGGATCTTCTTCATTTTTATTAGTTTTGTAGTCAATCACTGCCCATTCATTTGTGGAACTATTAAAATCAATCCGATCAATTCGACCAACAATTGAAATAGATCTGCCATCATTAAGATCAAGAACAAAATCACCTTTGTTAAATGCAAGTTCTGAATATTTAATACGCCAACCTTCTTTAACCCAATCTGCTTGAGAATCTGCCCAACCTTTCAATCTCTCAATTAAGAGTTCTCTTTGAACATTCAATGCTGGATATGCAGAAGATCCAAAATGTTCAAGAAATCTTCTGTTTAGTTCTGTCGTGACATAAGAATGAATTTCAATTGTATTATGACTATCTGCATATGCACTTTTTGCAAAATTTAATAAGATTTCATGAGTAAAATTTCCAAATTTCAAAGCATCAAGTTCATATCTTTTGTCACTTTTAGACTTAAGCTTTAAAATCTTTGATAAATAAAACCTAAATGGGCAAAAAATATAATCTTTAAATGAGGTAACGGAAATTGCAGAAATGATACTTGTGTCCTTTGTTACTGAAAAAGGAGTTATTGTCTTTGTTCCAAAACTTGAAACATCATTTTCATATGCCTGTCCTTCTTGAATTAATTCCAAAACTCTGCTCGGCAACTCCTCACTTTTTACAGAAAGTAGAAGTCTACTTGGGTTCAATGAATTTCCACTTGGATCATACTTTGTCAAAGTGACTTTTAACGATCGCCTACTATTCATGAGTGATAATAATGCATAGGCATCACGAGCATAACGAATACTATTATTTGATAGACCAATTCTATTTCGTAGAGAATCGGGAAGTAAGGGATCTTCAGTTACAGATTCGGGAATCATTCCTTCATTGAATCCAGTTGCTACGACATACTCTGCATCATCTTGCTGAAGTTCCAACCAACCTAGAAGTTCTATGGCAGTCTCATTTGCAGTTGGCGATAATGATGTCTTAGAAATTCTCTCGAGGAATATTTGAAGAAATTCGCTGACATTAGTTTTAATTGGAAAATCTATATTACTTAATTGACTTAGAACTTCAGATGAAATCTCACAAAATTCTATGATTTCGGAATCCGATTTAATTAATCGAGATCTCTCTATCTCACCGTATAGTTTTCTAATTAGATTTGAAAACTTCAGTGCCCATGAAGAGAAAATATCTCTGCCTGATAGATCCTTAGTAAGTTCTTTAATTACAGCGATAACTTTATGAACTAAAACTCCTTTATTACCTCCTAGTAATTCAGTTGTAAAAAGATCTGCTTGA
Source organism: bacterium (assembly GCA_034440315.1). GTDB lineage: Bacteria > Bdellovibrionota_C > UBA2361 > UBA2361 > J135 > JAWXBT01. Next base: position 7,028 of record JAWXBT010000442.1, on the reverse strand, counting down.
AGAAATTCCTCTTGATACTCATCAAATGCATCAAGAATGGATCTCTCATTTTCATTTATTTTATTTGAAATCCATTGTAACAAATAAGGTTGTCTAATTACTGAACCAAATTTAATACTGTCGCTATAAGATAAGAGCCCCTTCAGACTAGATAAAACACGATATGGACTACTTTGAGAAAGAGAATTCCCAGTAACCCGTCTTGTTTCTATTCCCCTTGAAAAAAGTTTCTCCTCTATAAATGGCAATCTTTTTTCATCACCAATGCCTATGCTAATATTAGAAAAGTGAGATTCTTGACTAAACTCACCGATTATCTGTAAGACAGCTGCTGCTTCATCAGTATAGGAATTTGCCAAAATGAGATCCCTCTTATCAAAGGCAATAACTTCTTCTTTAAATCTATCTGGATTAACACAACCATATTCATCGAAAAGATAACTTTTTGATTCAGGTGCATTTATAAATGAAACAACTTGATTTGAAACTTTCGAGAGGATTTTTTTTGTAATTTGATTTATGTCAGAAGTTCCTACAAGATAAACTTGTTCCATTAAAAATGATTTTGGAGATTCTAAAAATTCTCTTCGTATTTGGAAACGATCTTTTTTCTTTCGATTTTTAAGAATTTCAAAATACATATTACAGATCAGATCAAGAGAGCGAAATCTCTGTTCACAAACTTCACCTGAGATCAACTTCAAAATGTCCGAGAAACCAAGTGCTGCTGCTTCAATCTCCACATAAACACTATCAACATACTGGGCTATAGTATGATAATATCTAAACTCATTTTTATCATTTGAATGAGGAAAAAGAACTCTCAGTGCAGTGTCTTTAGAATTCATTACCGCTTCGCAAAACAACAAGACTCTTTCAGTATCGGAAATGACTTCTTGGGAATTTCCAATAAAAAGCTCTGGCAATGAACCAGTTGTTATTATTCTAGGAGGATATAAGGGCAATGCTTTTTCTTTGGAAGCTTCAACTAAGAGCTCAATCAAACGTCTGCCAGCTCTACGTCCAGGGAAGGCTAAAGTTACCAGTGAAAGATCTATCGCATACTGAGTAGAGTACCTAGCAAGAAGATAGTCTCTTACTGAATGAAGAAGTGGGACTTTCCAATCTACAAACTCTTTTAAAATACTCATAATTTATGAAGATAATCGCTGGAATCTGATTCATTGTCCATGTTAAACTAGAGAAACCTTAATTGATTTTCAAAGGATCTATGTTATTTAGTTTTAACACTTTTATGTTCGCTATCTTTTCTACTGCTGCCATTACCTTTTCTCTAACCTTAGCCTGGAAAAGCTTAATAGGAAGAAATAGATTCTCTGAGTTGGCACTTGAATCAGCAGCCTTAAAAGAAAGAATCATTGCAAAAGATCTTCAGATTTTTGAAATTAAAGATTCTATACAAAAAAAGGAAATTGAAATTACTAGAATCCAAAAAGAAAATCTCGAGCTATCTACTCTAACTTCACAATTAAAAGAAAAGATTCGCTCTGAGGAAGAGAAGATTTCAACTATTTCAGACCTAGGCTCTAGATTTTCTGATACTTTTAAAGCTCTCTCATCCGAAGCACTAAAAAACAATAATCAATCCTTCTTAGATCTTGCTAAAAGTTCTCTCGAAAAATTTCAAGAAACAGCAAAGGGAGATCTCGATAAGCGCAGTGTTGCTATTGATGAACTTGTTAAGCCTCTTAAAGATTCACTAATGAAAGTTGATGAAAAGTTAGGACAACTTGAATTAGGTCGTGCCAGCGCACAAACCGCTCTTGTTGAACAACTTAAAACTCTGTCAGATTCGAATTTACAACTCAAAGATCAGACTGATAATCTTGTAAAGGCTTTAAGAAAACCAATAGTCAGAGGGCGTTGGGGAGAAATTCAACTCAAACGAGTTGTAGAACTAGCTGGAATGACAAACTACTGTGATTTTGTAGAACAAGAAAGTGTTACAACCGAAACTGGTAGACTTCGACCAGACATGATTATTCGTCTTCCAAATGAAAAAAATGTTGTTGTAGATTCAAAAGTACCTCTAGAAGCCTATCTAGAAGCCATTGAAGCTAAAGATGATGAGACTAGAAATTCCAAGCTTAAAGATCATGCACGTCAGATACGTCAACTAGTGACTCAACTAGCATCGAAAAATTATTGGGAACAGTTTCAGCCCGCTCCAGAATTTGTTATTTTATTTTTACCAGGAGAAAACTTTTATACAGCCGCACTTGAGTATGATCCTGAGTTAATTGAGTTCTCAGCTATGAAGAACGTTGTCTTAGCAACACCAATGACATTGATATCTCTTCTAAAAGCCGTTGCCTACGGATGGAGACAAGATAGAATTGCCGAAAATGCTCAAGAGATCTGTACTTTGGGTAAAGAGCTTTATGATAGAGTAAAAACATTTGTAACTCATATGTCGGACATGAAGAAAGGTATTGATAAAACCGTTGATGCATATAATAAATCTGTCAACTCCCTTGAAAGTCGTGTGCTAGTCACTGTTAGAAAATTTAAAGAGCTGGGAGTTACTTCAGCTGATGAAATAGAAGAGTTACAAGCAGTAGAGAAAAGTGCTTTAAATCCACAACTAATCTCTGATACAACGACATAAATCAAAAAAAATAAGGTCTATATCATGATTCTCTTAGATAGCCCCAATTATGAAGTCTATCGCTATCCTCATACCATCGATCTCCTATATCTGTTCGATAGTACATACTAGGAATTATGATATTTTTTATTCTTGAATAAACTTGAGCTTGGGCCTGCTTCATGGTCTGACCTGTTCCAACTACAATCAATGTTACACCAGAAGTTCCAGTAATGAGCCATTCTCCATTCACAACTTTTACATCCTCAATATGAATTCCTTCCCTTTGGAGTGGCCTTTTAAATAGAATAGTTGCATCTCTGGAATATGTCTCAAATGCTTCCTGATCTTCAAATGGATACGGAGGCACAATTATTCTTACTCCAATTTGAAAACCTTTTTTAGTTTTAAAACGCTGCATTGTGCCTCTTGGCATTTCATACAAAAGCTCACTAATAGGAGTAAGTAAACCTTCTTGCTGTATACTAATAGTTGGATATCCAAACCTAGCAGTAAACTCTAAAGGATAAATTCCATTTCCATTCACAATACAATTAAGATCGATATAACCAACAAATCCTTCTTCTGCTAGCTTTGATTCAAGTTTCTTAAGTGTTACATTGAACATTCGATTTGGATCACTCCAAAACATACTTGTGCCCATCTCACCGGTAGATGGACCAATATTACCTGGAAATAATTTTTTATTTTCGAAATTAACATTGATTGGGTACATGAATTCCTTCCCATTAAAGAAGGCTCCAACGGCAACCTCAACACCAACAACACGGCGCTGTAATTGAAAAACTTTAATTTTATCAGACCATAATTTTTTATAGGCCTCGAGCATCTGAAGCACATCTAAGCCATCTTCCTCTTCCCCGACAAAAAGAAGTCTTTTGATATTCTGAGCTTCACCACTCGGTTTGATTGCGTAACGACCTGGATTTGATTTAACAAACTGAATTGCGTCATCAAAAGAGGTAAAATCTTGATATGGAATAATCGGGATTCCAAAACTTTTTAATTCTTCTTGACCAAAGGCTCGATCATCTTCAAGACGATCTGTATAAGGAGTTCCCCCGACAACGAATTTTCCACGTTTTCTCAATTCATTGGCCAAAGTACCATGACCTAAAACATCATCAAAAATTATCGTATCTGCCCAATCAACTTCAGCTTGCCAATCATTAGTTTTAGGAACAAAGCCATCTGCGATCTCCTTTTCGTCAGCATCGTCAATATAGTATTTTACTTCATGACCTTCCTTGAGTACTTGCCAGGCTATATCACTTATAAGTCCATCAAAAGAAACAAAGAGAAATTTTTTTGGTTCCATCGCTATTTTAGATGCAAAATAAAAATTATAGAATCGTAATTTTTGATTTGATTACTTTCAATTGTAATTTTATACTTTTTCTAAATTAACCACCATTAAAAAGAGTAGCTATTTTCGGGATGAGAATTGGTTACGCTCTTGCTTAAGTGAGCTTGAAAGTTGGACAGCTCTCGAACTGATCTTATGAAATATTTCCTCGGCACGTCCTCCATGAAGTTCGAACTGATTGTATGAGGTACTGAGTATTTCTGATTTATTTGCAGTTTTAGAAGTTGCATCTTGTCTAGATTCTTTGAATATTAAGATATAATGAGCCCCTACTTTTTGTACTCGGATCGTGCCTGCTTCCAAGGGTGCTTTCATAAAAGTTTTTGGCTTAACTTCATAGGTAATTTTTGAAGTATCCAATTCATTGGAAACCGAAATTTCCTTTACTCCTTTATGGTCATTATTTTCGAGAATTCTTTGGATCTCAGACAGAATCGCATCTCTTAAATACGGTTCTCGAATTGGATCACGCTTTAATATCTCTCCGAAACCACCTTTATAAAATGGCTGCTCATTACTATAAATAGCTACTTCTTTGGAAACCTCTTCTCCTTTTAGAAATCTTTCGGCTAAGGAAAGCTTTGTTCGAAGAGCTAGGTCAAGTTGTTTATGAAGGAGATCTATTTGTACTCCAGGTGCTATTTCAAGAACTGTTGTATACTGAAACTCCCAAGAATTTTCTTCTGGATTAAATGCACCACTTGTTAACTTAAATCTGTATCCGGAAATTTTATTCGGATTTTCAGCAACTACATATCTATCTTCATATCTGCTGATGGGTTCAATCAATACTTCTCCAGCTGAATGAGAACTTTTTCTAACATTAAGATACTCTTGATAAGAATCAGTACTGTTTATATCAAGTAGACCTTCAATTTTGTGGGGACCTCCTTTCTGAGATAGAAATTTTGAATATTCTTCTTGAGAGACGATCTTGAGGGAATTTTCATAAGAGGAATCATCACCTGCAAATTGTGACGCGAAATCTCCAACTTTACTTCTAAAACCGGACATAAAACCAAACCAAAAAAAACAAATATAAGACTATTCTATATTTGTTATGAGCTTTTCATGTTAAAAAGTATCATTATATAGATTGATAAATACTTTAAATGCCTAGAAAGACTCAATTATATCCTCTCCAAGGTAGCCATTTACTCATATTTTAGCATATACTTATGGACTTTCATTTTACATAAAACTTAGTTGATAAAACAATGTCAGATAATCTCAAACAAATAGAAGCAGAAATAATTGAGCCCTGCGAAAAGTGTAAAAAAATGCCGAACCTTTGCGTCTGTGAAGCTATAGATCCGGTTGCAACAAAAACTCATGTATTAATTTTACAACATCCACAAGAAAAGGATCGCAATCTGGGATCTGCCTATATAGCTCATCTTTCCTTGCCAAACTCTACATTTAAAATAGGTTTATCCTGGAGAAATTTAAAAGCCTTAATAAAATCTGAAGTTAATCCAAAGCAGTGGCTAGTACTTTTTCTAGGCACAGCCAAAGTAAAAAAAGATGCTCAAGAAATGGGCCAAAAACTAGTCATTATCGATCGAAAAAATAATCCTCTTGAAAATTCTAAAAATATTCTTAAAGGAATCAAAGGACTAATTGTATTAGATGGAAACTGGTCACAGAGCAAAGCTCTGTGGTGGAGAAATGCTTGGCTTTTAAAAGTGCATCGTGGAATCTTATTTCCAGAAAAGAGATCCCTGTATGGTCGCTATCGTAAGGAACCAAGAGAAGAAAGCATTTCAACGATTGAGGCAATCTCAGAAGCTTTAAGCTATCTTGAAAAAGAAGACATCTCTGAAAATCTACTAAAACCCTTCAAAAAACTAATTGAAAAATATACTTTGCAAAATAAACGCTAACGATTTTTTTTATTATTTTTAGATACAAACTTAAGCAAGAGATAGCCAGTAATTCCTGAAGCTAAGCTGCCAATAATTGTTCCAGCCTTAGCTACATCGATAGACTCTGGTCCTGAAAAAGCCAACGTTCCGATAAAAATACTCATTGTAAAGCCAATTCCAGTTATAATAGCTACCCCATATAGTTGTGCAAAATTGGCTTTAGCAGGTAGTTTTGAAATTTTAAGCTTAATTGCCAAGTAAGAAAACAAGAAAACTCCAATTTGCTTTCCAAAAAATAATCCAAGCATTACACCAAGTGCTATGGGTTGCGATAATGATTTTGAAGATAGAAGTTCAAGAGAAATTCCACTATTAACAAATGCAAAAAGGGGCAATATTCCGTAGGCGACCCAGGGATGCAAAATATGCTCAAGATCTTTAAGCATACTTTTATCTTTCTTATTTGATTTAAGAGGGATAAAAAAAGCTAATAAGACACCCGCTATTGTTGCATGTATTCCTGACTTTAAAACCATAAACCAGAGCAAGATACCAAAAATAAGATAAATAGATAAAAATTGAATCTGAAATCGGTTTAGAAGGTACAGGACTAAACAAATGCCTCCTGCTGCAATTATAAATGGAGTAGCAAGAGTAGAAGTATAAAATATTGCAATTACCAGAATTGCACCTAGATCATCAAAAATTGCAAGTGTAGTCAAAAATACTCTGAGGGAAACGGGAATTTTATTACCTAAAAGTGAAAGTACGCCAAGTGAAAATGCAATATCTGTAGCTGTAGGAATTGCCCAGCCAGTAATTGCTTCAGGATTTGAATTGTTAAAGTAAAGATAGATCAGTGCTGGAACTAGCATGCCTCCAAATGCTCCAATAGCTGGCAGAGAGGCACTTTGTAAACTTGATATATGACCAATCAAAAATTCACGTTTTAATTCGAGTCCAACCAGCAGAAAAAATCCGACCATGAGAAAATCATCTATCCAATGGCTAACGGTCTTATTTAATGCAAAATCTGCAATTCCGATTTTTAAGGGATATGAAACAAAAGAATCATAAGAAGGAGCCAAAAATGAATTTTTACAAAAGATTGCTAGAATAGCAGCAATAAAAAGTAAGATTCCTGCCTTAGTCCCACTATCAATAAAAG
>JAWXBT010000441.1:0-15796 GCA_034440315.1 bacterium | reverse complement strand
GGTTTACTTAAAATATTTAGTTGGGATAACTATTTATCATCCCTCCGGGGGATCGTAAGTCCAAAAAAAGATTTTCTTTAGAAAAGTTCTTTTTGGACTTACTATATAAATAATTACTAGCAAAACGACTTATGCCGCTTTAGCTAAATCTAAACTTACTAAAGTTATTACTCTTTTTATCTTTTCAGTGAGTTAGGCAAAGACGCCGAGATCTTGAATTAAATCTTGAAGACTTTCTGCCTTTATTTCATTGATAATTCCATGAGTTACGTCAAATTCGGTAATCTGATAACCTTTATCTTTAAGGGCTTCACAAAGCATGGGTGTCCTCAATTTAGCAAATCGAGCTAGATCTTCGTTTTCGAATGTTAGGCGCAGCATAATTTCAGATTCACGGTAAGACATATTTACAGCTACTGCTCCTAAACTTGGAAGTGAGACATTTAGTTGAACTTGATTAAATTTCCCTTTCTTTTTTTCACGTCTGGGATTTTGAGAGTCATCAGAAAGATCTTGGCTTTCAAAGTTTGCTCTGGCAAGCAAACCTCCAATCAATGCTCCAAAAATAAACAGAGATGGTTGATCTACAGTTTTGAAAAGTTGGTTGAGCTGAGATAAATTATCTTGAGCTTGAATTAATGTCTGAAGAGTTTGAAAATTATCCATAGCTTTTAAAGCTTTTTCGATCTCTTTTAATTCCTTAGGTTGGAATGCTTCAGCACTTTGAGCCTTAATTTTTGTTAAAAGCTGTTTTAATTCTGGCTCTGGCAAATTATTTTTAATTGCTAGATCAAGGACTGTAACAATATTTTTAACCAAGTTTTTAATTTCTGAATTGGCTGTTTCTGGCATAGAAGCTAGTAAGTTCTTGATGCCAGAGAGGAGTAATTGAGCTGCTATTTTTTTATCTGCAAGTGAGCTATTCCCAGATAATTCTAATAAAAATGTGCTTACTTCTGTGTTGATAAACTTTATTGACGAGAATTCGTCTTTTGTTGGTAGATCTTTTGTTAGTTCAAATAATTTTAGAGCTACATCTTTTATGATTTCTCTTCTTTGAGGATCATTAAAGCTTTTGAAAAATTCAAAGATTTTTTTGGGATCTTTTAAAGATTCTTCATTTAAAACAATTTGATCTTTTGAAAGTTGCTCAAATAGGACTTTCAGTGCGACTTCTAGATTACTAGTTGGTATGTCTGACTTAAATAAATTTGCAAAATCTAAGATTGAATTACTTGCGTCTTTTAAAATTGGCAATGATAATTTTAGAGATCTTAGTGTTGAGGCATTTATTAAAGCGGCTAATTCCTTTTCAATTGCAACCTGACCTTGGGAAATTATATTTGAAATTAATTGCTTGCTCTGATCTACTCCTGTCACTGGAGTAATCGTCGCAATTGAGGCAATAGGTCTAGGCTCCGAAACAGGATTGGGGACACCCACTGAATTTGGAGTGAGGGGCGAGAGGATTGTCATGTATTTGTTATCGACAAAAAATAACTTATATTAAAATATCATCTAGCGTATAGAATTTAACCTTTAAATTCAGTAAGTTACGTAAATCATGGGTGTCCCAAATGAACTATACAAAAACTGTTCAAACTGAAAGACTGTGCTCTCAAATAAAAAGGAAACTTATATGCCAGTATCGATTGCATTTCATTTGTTAGGTCTTGTTTTTTGGATAGGGGGATTACTTTTCGCTTCTAGTATAATTAAGTATGCACCTCTTGGTGGCCCAACCGCTATTCAAACTCTCTCAAAGAAAACTTTGTTCGGTTACATCGTGCCTGGTTTGCTGCTTATGATCAGTTCAGGATTATATCAGTTGATGACTGGAGGTCTGTCTGTCTACATGAAACAGGGGTGGATGCATACAAAATTAACTTTTATTGTGATCCTTATATGGTCGACAATTATGCTTTCTTTAGCACTTATAAGAATCAGCAAAGGGCAGAGTGTTAATCCAAAAATTGGATCAATACATCATGGTATTGTAGCACTTTGTCTAACCGTAATTATTTTCTTAACTATTTTAAAACCTTTTTAAAGAGATCAAATGTCACCTAAAAGTTTCCTTGGTTGGATCGGCGCATTGTCAATGACATTCTTTGTCGTGATTGTTTTATTACCTCTTATGGTAGTTCTAACACTCAGTGGCTTTGCAAAATACATGAGTCCGGATATCGCAATAAGTGGAAAAACTGTGGCTGTAATTGAGCTAGATGGGGTTATACTTGATAGTAAGGATGTTCTTGAGCAACTTTATAAACAATCTGCAGATGATAAGGTTAAAGGAATTGTGCTTAGAGTAAATTCTCCTGGAGGTGCTATCGGGCCAGCTCAAGAAATATATTCCGCCGTTAAAAAAATCAAAGAGAAAAAACCCGTTATTGCTTCTATGGGTACAGTTGCTGCCTCCGGCGGTCTTTATGCTTCATTAGGTGCTACGAAGATTTTTTGCCAACCTGGAACATTGACCGGATCCATTGGCGTGATTATGCAGATGCCGAATGTAAGAAAAATCAGCGATCTTATTGGTTTTGAAATGCTTACAATTAAAAGTGGGGCACTCAAGGATGCGGGTAATCCTTTTAGAGAGATTACTGAACAGGATAAATCGTATCTTCAAGGAACTGTTAATGAGGCGTTTGAGCAATTTGTTGAAGCCGTAGCTGAGAGTCGTAAACTAGATATGGCAAAGGTTCGTGAGTTTAGTGATGGTAGAATTATCTTAGGATCCGATGCTGTAAAGCTTGGAATTGCCGATGGGTTTGGAGACATTGATTCAGCTGCGCGTGCCGTGTTTGAAGAACTTAAAGATCCGTTAGCAGATACCGAAACACCAACCTTGATCTATCCAATGGATGATATGAAGTGGCTTAAGAAATTTATAAGCATTAGCTCCGAAATTAGCCAATTACTTCAAGGAACAGTCAAATTTCAATATATCATGTGATAACATCTTGTTATCATTGAATATTTATTGCCTGAAGCAGAAAGCGTATTTGCACTGATTAGTGAGGGAAAACATACTCCCACTTAATCAGAGTAGATAGATGAGTTTCAAATTTTTAGAGACAATTAGCAGTTATCAAAATTGGTATAAGACTTGGCACACCTTTCCAATTATCCCTTGGATTAAGGCAGCAGAACTTTACCGTAAAGGTGAATATAGCCTAGCAGAAGACTTGTATAGAAAAGGTCTTGAAAAACATCCATTTCATGAAGCTGGATACTGCGCACGATTGGATTTATCTCATTGCTTATTCAAGCTTGGAAAATTTACTGAAGCCAAAGAAGAATTAAAATTCATTGTTAATCAAGTACCAACTCTTAGAGAAGCTTATATTAGATTAGCTCGTCTTCAAATGTGGGTTGGAGAAAACTTGGAGGCAGTCTGGACCATGCGTAAAGCTTTGAAAGAAGTAGCTCACGATGGTGAATTAATTTCAATGTTCATTGGAGCTGCATTAGAACATGGATCTCAGGGATATTTGATGAAAGAAGCCGAAGAGGCTTTGTTGAAGCTTAGCGAGGAAGAAAGACAGAACAGAAAAGTCGAGGTCGCCGCATCTCGTTTAGAGATGTTGCGTGGAGACTATCAGAAAGGAAGAAGTAGACTTGCATCATTAGCATCTGAACCAAGTGCTCCATTTGAGGCGGTGGTTGCTTATGGTGAAGTCCTTTTACAGGAAGGAAGAGTAGCTATTGCCCGTCAGCAACTGCGAAGGGCCTTGATGGTTGTGCCTAACCATCCAAAGGTTCTTACGCTATTTGCTAAGTCTTATCTTAAAAGTGGACCTTACAATAATGCTGATTTCGCAAAACAACTTGGAATTTCGGCCTGTCAGCATTCTGGATGGTTGAGTACTGAATCCCTTCATATTCTAGCAGAAGCTTATCAAGCCCTAGATGATAAACTATCGGCTTTAGCTACAGCCGTGAGAGCTAAAGAAACTGGGAGTAAGCTGTTATCTGGCTATAAAAATGTTCGAAACATCGATCAGTTGATAGCTGAATTATCTGATGTAAATACAGATCAGACTCAGGTTTCTTAAGTTAAGATAGTAAGTCGTTAGGAGATCGATCTATTGAATAAATAGAAGATTACTATTATCTTGAATTCTGAAATGAGCACGTCAGAAATAATTAATTATATGTCCTCCAAAGTTATTTCCAATCCAGAGAGATTTTCCGCTTTTGATGCCACGATTAAATTTGAAATTGAGGGTAAAGATAAGGGACACTGGATCTTTTCATGCAAAGAATCTCTATCCATTGTAGATTCTGATTCTAAGGCTGACTGTACTATTACAATGAAAGATACTGATTTGGCTTTAATCGCAAATGGAAATATTAACCCCCAAGAGCTTTTTGTTACTGGGCGCATTGCTGTAACTGGAGATACTGTTTTAGCTCTACGTGCCTGTGAAATTTTTGATGAAAATTTAGGAGGCTGATCTAATGATTCATCTACTTGAAATAACTCCAGAGCATTCTCCCGAGAAGGTAGCAAAGCAGGCTCGCAAATTTGCCATGACTGGTGGATATGAAGTTGCTCTTAAAACTGATCTTAAAGACTCAGATTATTTCAAAATATTTGAGATTTGGAGTTCTGAGTTAAGAAATTTACAATCAAAATCTTCTGAGATGTTAAGCAGTAATGCTTGGCGAATACTGGATCTCTTAGGGAAGTCCGCTTTTGTGCCTCAGAAGCTTAAACAACAGGTAGAGACTTTTATGGGTGTCATTAAATAGATCTTTTTTGACTAGAGAGCATAAAATAGGCTTTAAATCATAAATATTTGCCTATCTAGCTGTAATAACTTATATTTGTCGAAGTACGATATATAAGTGATTTATTCAAGTATCGGCATCTAACTTATGATGGATTCTGTAGAAGACCTATATCAAGAAGTCATTTTGGATCATTTCCAAAATCCTCGCTGTCGGCACTGTATGGAGGATGCCAAGACTTGCGCGCATGTTTTCAATCCACTTTGTGGGGATGAAATTAAAGTCATGCTTAGTTCCGATGGAAAACATGTTGAAGATATTTCTTTTTTAGGCAAAGGCTGCTCAATTAGCCAGGCTTCCGCTTCAATGATGGCAGAGATATGCAAGGGGAAATCCCTTGAAGATATTCGAGAGCTTTATACTCAAGCAACAAGTTTAATTAAAGGATCTTCTCCTGGTAAAGATTATTCAAGTTTAGGAGATATTGTAGCTTTAGGTGGAGTTAGAAAATTTCCTGCAAGAGTTAAGTGTGCAGTGCTTGCCTGGGAGGCATTAGGAAAATGTCTTAAGGAACTCGAATCAGTACCAGCCGATAGTACTTCCTCGAGTAAATCGACTTTAATCTAAGATACCGGTATTAGCCCTTCTCTTAAAAGAATAGCATCATGTTCAAGCTCTGATGTGCTGGGAACATGGTATGTCCGATTATCTGGATGTACTAAGGCTCCCGAATTCAGACCTTGCCATGAAGATCTCCATATTCCGAAATAACTCAAATTTCTTCGTTGTGACTGCTGTGCTAGAGATTTTGCACTATCATATGGGATCCCTTCTCCAGATTCTCCCGGATATAAAAATTGTGTGCCATCAAAACTATATCCATCATTAGCTGATAAACTAGAGAAGTTTTCGGGATTGTGCATCTCGATCTGATCTCCAGCAGAATCTGTATCATTTCCTTGGTAACATCCTGGACAGGGATTTCTAACAAATTGAACGAGATTACCTAAAACATCACGAGCAATGGCTCGCATGGTTCGATATGATTCTGCATCAAGATTGTCTTCTAACATCACAATGGCTTTGTTTTTATTTAGAGGATTGAGCTGTTTGTTATAATAAAAAACTGGATAAACATCTTGAACCAAAGCCCGAAAAGCATTCTGTGTAGATTTGTTATTTACAATTTCTTCCCTAAATTTTGCGGGTTCTATTTTATTAAACCCAGCAGTGATTGGTGTTTGATCAAAGGATCTCATTGAGGATCCATTTGTAAGATATAGAGATAAAGTAACAATTCTTCCAGCCTCTGAAAGTTTAGAAAGAGTGGAATTTAGAAAATTAAAGTCTTTGCCAAAAGTTCCATCTGTTAAGACACCTAAGTAAACTTCCTTTATGTTAGCTTTAATCAAATTGTCAATTTGACGCTGTGCAGTTTCTCTTGCTTTTGGATGCATCATATAGAGCATCATGTAGCCGCGTGCTTGGCCCTGTAGCGGTTCATTAAAAGTATTATTATTTGTAGAAGGTCCAGGTGTAAGTTCATCGAATTCGAATTGTGCAGCACTGATTTTCTTTCCAGAAGTAGAATTGCTTGGTTTTGAGACTCTTACTCCTGCATTTTGCGATCCTCGGTTACCGAAAGAAGCTTTAGAAGATTCTATTTGATTGAGATCCTCATTGGTTAAAAGTGGTTGGGATATCTGATTAGTTTTTTTAGTTTGAGTATTTGGAACATTTGCAAGAATAGAATTTATACTATCGTAAAGTGCTTTTTCATTCCGAGCATTATTGAGAGCATCTTTGATCTCTTTTGGTGGAGTTACGATAGTAGGGGAATCTGAAAAATCCTCTGAAGAAGTTGTAAAAAGGATCTCTGAGATTATTTTTCTTCCTTCCTTATCTTTGAAATCTTTTTCTTTGTCGATTGTTGGAATAAATGAATTACTTTGATCGTCTTCTAATGCAAATGGAATAGATTTAGACTTTTTGACAAGTTTATTTGCATCAAAGTTAAATTCCTTAATGTCAGATTTTGAAGAAGAGATAGGTGATATGGGAGCATTTCTGATAGTTGTAGAAGGTTTTTCAACTGGGTTTTCGCATGCGATCAGGAATCCTACAAAGAGTAGGGCTATATAGAACATGCGATCCCTTGGCAGGCCATTATGCTTGCAAAAGTCTTTGCTTAACTGTTTCAAGAGCACTATCAATGCTAATCCTTTCCTGTTTAGTAGTATCTCGATCACGGATCGTAACAGTATTATCCTGACAGGTTTGATGATCGATAGTCAAACAATAAGGTGTTCCAGCTTCATCATGTCGAGCATATCTTTTGCCAATTGAATGTTGTTCATCGTAACTTGCGTTAATTCCAGCTTTTAAAAATCTAGAAACGATATCTCTAGCGATTTCTGGCAGGCCATCTTTTTTTACTAGAGGAAGAACTGCGGCTTTAATCGGGGCAAATCTTGGATGTAGTCTTAATACAACTCTAGTTTTATCTTTGCCTTCAGCATCAACTCCAGTTTCCTCATAGTAGGCATCAAGTAAAAAACACAAGACTGCTCGAGTAAGACCAGCAGCAGGTTCAATAACATAAGGGAAATATCTCCAACCCATTTTGCCAGTTGTTGGATCAGGTTTATTTTGATCAAAATAACTAAGCTTCACTCCGGAGTGTTCACTATGTTTTTTAAGATCGTAATCTGTTCTTGATGCAATGCCCTCAAGCTCACCCCAGCCCCAAGGATAATCATATTCAACGTCATAACAATTTGATGCATAATGAGCTAATTCATTTGGTTCATGTTGACGGAGTTTAAACTTATCTTTGCTGTTGGCGTATTTTCTCCACCAATTCATGCGAGCCTCGCACCAAAATTGCAGCCACTCTTCATGTGTTCCAGGCTCTACAAAAAATTCCATCTCCATCTGCTCAAATTCACAAGAGCGAAAGATATAGTGCTCAACTGTTATTTCATTTCGAAATGATTTGCCTTGCTGAGCAATGCCGAATGGAACTTTCATAGACATTGTTTGCTGGCAGTTTAAAAACTGCACAAACATAGCTTGAGCTGTTTCGGGTCTTAGATAAACTGCACTATCTGATATGGCAGCTTCAATTTTGGCTTTTAGATCCTGTCTTGAGAGTCCAGGAGAGGCTTGAACTTCATCTAAAATCTTCTCAATCGGATCAACTGGTCCAAGTGAGGTTCGAAACATTAGATTAAACTGTCTTTCGTCCGATAAATCAGTACTACCACAAGTTGGACAAACATATCCTTTCTCTGAAACAATACCTTTAAGCTTTTCACCTTTCCCTTTGCCACCTTTGACATAGATTATTTCTGTACCTATTGCGGCTTTAGGGGCTTTATCAGCTCTAAATCTCTCTTTGCAGTTTCGGCAATCCACTAATGGATCTGAGAATCCGGCCAAGTGCCCACTCGCTCTCCAGACGTTAGGATGCATTACAATTGAGGCATCTATACCAACAACATCTTCTCTTTGATGAACAGTAGCTGACCACCACTCAGCAGCAATATTGCGCTTTAATTCAACTCCCAGTGGGCCGTAGTCATATGCACTTTTTAGACCGCCATAAATTTCACTACTTTGAAAAACAAAACCACGTCTCTTACAAAGAGAGATGACTTTTTGCATTAATTCAGACTCAGCCACTCAAGCCTCCAAAGGGTAAATTCATCAGACAATACACTATTCTATAGTGATAATTTATGTATGGCAACTAAGTAAGCAATTGAAAATTTGTGTTGTTAGGTGTCAGCAAATGAGTATGATTCCTCAGATACAAATATTCTAGAATAATTTTTTTGTACAATTAACGGAGTGAGATGAAGATCAATTGGTGCCTGCCCTTTATAACTGTTTTAGCCTTTTTAAATATTGCTTCTGCTGGAGAGATTAGAGGTAAAATAAATGGCTCAGGTAATGCAGATTTTAAAAGTGGTGGACAAGTTATTGCCCTTGCTCCGGATGGAACGACTTTGGATATCGCCACTGTTGATAGTGATGGGAAATTTACCCTGACATATTCTGGAAATGGAGCTGCGACATTGCAGTTTATAGATAAAACAAATCAGTATCGTGGACCTGCCATTTCCCGATGTATAGCTGCTACAAAGAATATAATAAATTGTCCATACACATCGACTAATTTAGGACTTGGATTTAGTGGTAAAAGAGGCACAATTTTAATGAAGTTTAAAGTTAAAGATGGCTTCATTCTTTTTAAAGTTTACAATCTTAATCAAAAGAAACAAACCAAAGTTACAATAAGAGCTCGTGGTGAGAGTGGCGAACCAATTTGTAATGGCGATCTTGGTTTTAATAGTGGCACAGTAACTGATGCAAATATTACTAACATTACAGATGCCGATAAGGATGGTTGTCCCGAAGCTTTTGATATTGATAATGACGGCGATGGAATATTAAACAGTTACGATGATACCGATAATAATCCTGCAAGCTCATCCGTATCTGCTGCGACTGGAACAAGTATTTCACCTTTGTTTACGAATTTAAAACTTAATATTGAAAATAGTTTAAATGCGAATACTGGAACTACACCAACAACAAATGAGATTGATTTAGCACTTTCTACACAAGGAACCCTTGCGATTTCTGTAATGGGAGATACAGCAGATACAACAGAACTAAATTGTGGAGGTCTAAACTACTGTAGTAACGGAGGGACTGGGCAAAATTCCTCGCAATCTTTCCCGGAAAGTTTCGACTCTGATGCCGATGGTTTTGGAACAATTACTAAAGGAGGAACAGGAGATTTTCAGCTTAATCACGGAGCAACTTCAAGTGAAATTAGAGCTGGAGATACCATGGTGGAAGTGGTTACCGAAACGGATACTACAGTCACAGAAGTTCCAGGAATGTTAAACTTTGTATTTAACACGACCCCAGCTGTAAAATCTGTAACAGTCAGCTCCACTGTTAATACCATTGTTTATCCTGCTGCAGCCAATATGCTTGGTAGCTCAACAAATTGTATCCAAGTGCCAGCTACTGGAGATGTTTCTGTAACGATTGAGGCCTGGAGAGCACAAAGACCAGGTATAACCGAAGCAGGAGAAGCTGCTTTTGTTGATATTGGTAAATCTCTAATTGTTATTGATATTCCTAATGGACCTCCAGGTGCCATAGGAAATGGTCCCGGAAATTGTAACGTCTCAACTTATTCTGAGAGTGATTCAAACCTTTCAATTGGAACAAATGGATTGGAAGATGCCTTTGTTGATACAGATGCAGATCCAATCAATACATTTACCTTTACTGTCAATGTCTCAGACTGTCTAGGATCACAAGATGCTGATTGGGGTTCAGGAGAGTCTGTCTTTATTGATCTTCAATCACGCAGTAATGATGGTGATAATGCTGCTCAAAAGTTCTGTCTAGAAAGATTATAAAGTCTTGAGTTAGTATTTGTATAGCCCTCGTAATCATATCGGTTGCGAGGGCTGTTTTATTTTTGTGGTAATTCCAAATTGAAACCGAAAGATTTATTTCAACACCTCTTAATAGTATCAATTTATTTTTTTATTATGCCATTTGAAGATCTTCAGCCTCATGCTGATGCAGATCTATATGTTTCATTTGCAAAATATATTGAATCAGGGAGCTTATTCAATGGCGGTTCTAACTTGGCAATCCCTCAATTTAGTTTGATTAGGACACCTGGATATCCATTTTTTCTTTATTTAGTTGAGAAGCTTTTTGGTCAAAATCATATAGTTTTTTCACAAATTTTACTTGGGGCAATCACTATTGTTATCTCCTCTTTCTTATTGAGATTGCAGATTCTTCCAATTTTATCAGGCTTAATATTTTGCATAGTGCTGTATTGTGAGCGGCTTTATGCACATTTTGCAATAACTGAGTGGCTGGCACTCAATATTCTACTTTTGTTTTCTACATTTATTTTTCGTTATTGTCATTCGCAAAACTGGAAAGATCTTTTCTGCATGAGCCTATTAGCAGGATTTTCTATCTTAGTTAGACCAGCTTTAATTATCACAATTTTTATTCCACTTTATTTTATTTTTGCAAATTCAGTCTTAGCAAAAGTTAAGAAATCTTTTGTGGTTTTAAGTGGCATTATGCCAGTATTGCTTTGGTGTTTTTTTAATTTAATTCGTGTTGGATCTTTTAACTTAACTGCATTTGATGGCATGAGCCTTTTTGGAGTTGGCACACTTGTGGGTAGTGCTGAGGTCAAAGAAACAGATTCGGAAGATTTAAAAAGTTTTATTACAGAAATTAATTATAAGAAAATTCCAGAGCTTGGCGCTGAGAATTTTTATATTAAAAACTTAAAAGATCACTATCAGCCCGCACAGTATAACCATAATCTCTATAGAATTGGTCTTAGTTGGGCAACAGAAAATAATGTTTCAACTATTCGAATTAATGAATTAATGAGAATTTATGCGGTTCGTTCAATTGGGGATAATTTAGTAAATTATCTACGATTTGTGTCAGTTGGATTGTATTATTTACTTTCCCGTTGGATGATTTTAATTTCTGCTTTAATCTTAGTTCTAGTTTCTAAGAAATATTTTAAACAAACCTCAAGCTCAAAGGCTTTATTTATAATATTGATTTTGCATCTGGCACATTGTTTCCTGTGTTCTACAACCCAGATCTTAGTGCTTCGATATTTTAATCTTTCTTACTATTTATTATTGAGTGCAGTTTTAATTTCATTCATTACTACTCTAAGTAAGATGCATCTGTTTCGTAAAACCAACTAAGAAGCAGTCTTTTCTTTTACGATCTCTTTTAATTTGTTGACTCTATCAAGTAATTTAGGATTTTTTTCTCCCAAGGCGATAGCTTTTTGGTAAGAAATAAGGGCATTTCCACCATCTTTCATACTGTCATAGGCTTGACCAAGAGTTAGGTAAGTGTTGGCAGCAACTTTTTGTTGAAGACTCTTTTTGGCGGCTCTAATAGACTCTTCAGCTTTGTTATTTGCTAATAGAATCGAGGCAAGATTGGACAGTGCCTGTGGATCAAGAGGGGCTTGCTCTACTGCTTTGGTAAGCATTTTCTCAGCATCTTTGAGCTTATTTTTCATTGAATAGATTGTACCAAGCTTCATTGCAACATTAGGTATGCTAGGATCTAGGGCAAGTGCTTTTTCATATGCTTTTGCAGCTTTATCTATATCTTGATTAGAGAAGTATGTATCACCCAGTCTTACATATAATTCAGGATCTTTATCAGATTTTTTTATTGTTTCATTTAGTAATGAGATTGCTAACGCCTCTTTATGATTAACGACATAAGCTCCAGCTAGATTATAAGCAGCGGTAATATTATTCTGGTCTAAATCATATGCTTCCTTGAATAGTTTTTCAGCACTTAGAGAATCATGAGATTTCATAGCAATGGCGCCTTTCTCATTCGCTTCCAAAGATTTAGGAAGTGGCTGATAGTTATCTTTTGGGGTAGCAAATGCTAAAGAAGAGCAGAGAAATAAACAGAAAAAATAGTTAATTTTCATACTTGATATTCCTTATTTATCCAAGAGATTACATTAAGAGAAAGAAGACAAAAGTGCAATAATGACTAGAGTTGCACTAACAACTGCTTGGGTATGATTGTATAAGGTAGAGGCAACATCTGGGTCCTGTCGATTTCTTGAAGTTAGTAGAAGTTGTTCAAATCTTGCTGGTAGAGTTCTGGCAAAGGGGATAACTATTAAAATAAAAACATAGTTTTTAGGTAGTTGTCTAAAAATACAAAGTGCAGAAATTATCATCGGGCCACCAAATAAGGCTAATGCATAAAGCTTTTGAATAAATGGTCCAGTTGGGTCAAAACCAAAAAAAGAAAATGTTTTTGGCTTTGTGCTGATCGGCAGTTCCGCTAGGTGTAGAGCTAATATTAACAATGCAAAGCCAGATGAGGCTATGAATGGTTGCCAATCCATTCTTTGAGTAATGACTAGAAAGCTTAAAGCCCCCAATAAAGAATTATATAAAAATCTGGCAAATAACCAATGAATAAAAAACCCTTTGTAATCACTTATGCTAGCAATCATTCGAAGAAGAATTGAGAAAAGAACTAGATGAAAGAAGTCAGATTCAGATCTATTTCGTAAAACGTGCAAGATCCCAAAAGCAAAGAGTCCACTAACAATCAATGATAGGTATTTAAAAAAAACAGGAGAAAGTATTTTTCGTTTTACAGTTTTTGCATTCGGTTCATTAAATAAAAGGACATTTTGAAATTGTTTTTCAAAAGCAATCCAGAAAATAAAAGTAAGAAGAAAGCAGATGAACCTTTCAAGTGATGTAATGTTAGAAGTAGTATAAATACCACCAGCACCAAAAAGTGGGCCTAGTAGGAGAGTTAACCCTTCAATTAAACTAGATATTACTTGTGTCACTTTGGCTAAACTCTTAGTTAAAAACTGTCGATATCAATAAGTATGTATTATGGCCATATGCGGGTCTAGAGGCTTTTATTCTCTGCATTTAATACCTTGAGAGAGGTTGTAAGTGGAGCGAACATTTCAGCCGGACTAGGTATTATCTAGGTTTTTTTCGGGGTTAAATTTGGTTTTTCGTCCTTAGATCGGCAAAAAATGTGTTTGGCGAGGTTTCTCTCTCAAGGTCTTTTATGAAGAGATTTTGTGTGAGAAACCTCCAACCAAGCCGGTTATGAATTGTTTGATTTAGAGGTTCTCTATTAGGATCTCCGATCTTTTGTGCTGTTTGTTCGTCTCCACCTATAGTTATCCCAATAAGTAATTTCCAAATACATTTCTATTGAAAACCTTCGGTTTACTTAAAACATTTAGTTGGGATAACTATTTATCATCCCTCCGGGGGAGAGTAAGTCCAAATAAAGATTTTCTTTCTGAACGTTCTTTTTTTGGACTTTCTATAATACTGCTAGATTCATAACCCCTTCCGAGATTTTATTTTTACTTTTATAACATAGGTTTTTTCGGGATCTAAGAATACCGCCTCCTTATGTGATCTCAGCCTTTTAGATCGAAACGAGGCGGCTTTTTATGATCATTTTTTTAGTCGGTATTTTTTTGGACTTTTAATTAGTGCTCTAAGCTATATTTCTTAAGCTTAGAGATGATCACGTTTTTGGCTGTCAATAATTTTTAAAAATAATCTTCTTTTAAAAAGTAAGGTACCCACAGGTTGTCAACAAAAGATATCTTAACTTTTGGTATGGCCTCGATCCTCGCGCATACGATTTATCGGATGGAGTGCAGTTTTCAATCAGAATAGTGAAAGATGGCCAGGAAACCTTAGTCTTTGATGATGCCGTAACTCCGCAGTCTGACCCGAATGATCGGAAATGGATTCGTGCATCGGTTGAACTATCTAAGTGGCAACGTAAAAAAGTTACGTTTATGCTCAAAACTTCACCCTTAGATAATGATGGATACGATTGGGCCCTTTGGGCTGATTTTGATTTTAGTGATGTTAAATAGAGGATAAAGAGATCCCAATAAGTAATTTCCGAATACTTTTCTATTGAAAACTTTCTGTTTACTTAAAACATTTAGAATAGTAAATGGCACTCGCGATAGAATGATTTTCAATAGAAATTTCGGTTTTAAAAAACATGGAAAGTCCGGTGAGGCTTTCTTTTACTAAAACCTGAGTTCGGTTCTTTGACAGCCATTTGGAATCGCAACAGAAGTTTCGCCATTTGCTAATGGCACAATTCTATCTTGTAAGTCAGTAAATGTTAATTTGATATTGCTACCATAAGCACATCCGGCATAAGGAAATCGGCTAGATTCTCCAAAGCCATTGCCAGGTCCGATCCTTTTTCCAGCCATAGAAGAAATACTTCCTTCTACCGAAACATTTACATCAAAGGCACTCGATAAAACTACTAGTTTTCCATCACTATCAGAAACAGGTTTCCATAGAACGTGATCGATCACTTGATCTGAAATCTCTTCTTGAACTTCAATTCCGGCATAACAACCTGCTAAGGAATCGCCGCCGCAAATACCTGTTTCGGGGAGAGCCAATCCTTTTTCAAGTAGCATTTCATTTATACTCTTTAAATCCGAAGTAAAAAGGTGTCCAAATACTCCTTGACCGCCACCATTGACAGTGACACTACAGCCTTCACCAGCTGCTAAAAACAAAGCATCGAAACTTGCATTTTGTTCGATTAAATCAACGCCTCTAGAAATCTTTCCAGAAGAAAGACCGGAAGTTGTGATTCCCTGTAATTTAACTAGTTGTTTTGTATTAATGTCTTCTCCAGTTGTTCTAGTAATAATTACTAAATCAGAGCTAAGAGCTCTGACTTTAACAGGTTCAGCACTATTAAATGGGACATCAGATTGAAATTCATCGTCGGTAAAGACACCACATCTAACTCGCGCTGCAGAGGCGTCAATATTAGAATTAAAAGAATCAGAGGAGGAACTTGAATCATCAGGAGATTTAGTACAACCACTGATGATAAGTAATGAAGAAATTATAATTGAAAACCTAAATCTACTTTTCATTGTCTTAAACCCCTTACTACAATCAATTTGAAAATATTACAGGAATAACCTATAACTGCACTATTCGTAACTCCACTGCAGAGTATAAGTTTCTTGTAATTTTTAGAAAATACGTAACTTAGAAGGTGTTATGCTGCTATTATTCAAGATTGTTTCACGTTAAATTATCCTATTGAAATGACTCAATATTCTCCAGTCACAACAGAAGTAAAAGAGATGTTTGGCTCGATTGCGCCAAAATATGACTTAGCCAATACAGTTCTTAGTTTTGGCTCGCACCATTTGTGGAAAAGATGGCTTGTACGGTTGCTTCCTCAATCAAGTAATTTAAAAGTCTTAGATCTTTGTACAGGTACTGGGGATTTGCTGCCGATCTTGGAATCTCGTTTTGGAAAAGCCAGTGGTGCAGATTTTTGCAAAGAGATGCTTGATGTCGCAAGGGATCGATATTCAAAGAGGGGAAAGATATTTGAGCTTCATCAAGCTGATGCTATGAACTTATCTTTTGAAGATTCC
>JAWXBT010000440.1:0-5684 GCA_034440315.1 bacterium | reverse complement strand
TATCCCAATAAGTAATTTCCGAATACTTTTCTTTTGAAAACATTCGGTTTACTTAAAACATTTAGTTGGGATAACTGTTTTTTATTTTCAAAAATCATAGTTAACCCGAAGGGTTACCGAGAAATAAGTTTTAACATAGTCTTCATTGCTATGTTTTGTGATTCGGCAAAGACTTTTGAAAAACACTATATGTGCAAATATATGGTCAGCCGAAGACTCTAACAAGAGTTAATAAAGAGGAGCGCATTATGTTTTGTTTAATTTCTTTAATAAATCAGGAAGTTTTTTTAAGGAAATAATTTGGCGTCTCCAGGTCGATACTGGGATTGCTGGCATACCCGAGTAGTCTCCGGCCTCTTTAAAGGAACCAATAACACCTGATTTTGCTGCAAATCTGCAATTATCTGAGATTTCAGAGTGATCTGCCGTTCCGGCCTGGCCTCCAAGTGTAACGCCATTACCTATTTTAGAACTTCCACCAATACCCACCTGGCCACAAAGGATCGACATCTTGCCAATTTTTACGTTGTGACCAACTTGGACTAAGTTATCCAATTTACTTCCAAGACCAACTTCAGTTGTCCCTAAAGCAGCACGATCGATGCAAGAATTCGCCCCAACATCAACAAAGTCTTGAAGTTTAACTACGCCGATTTGAGGAACGGCTTTTAACATTTTACCGTCAAAAAAATATCCAAATCCATCTGAGCCAATAACTGCCCCATTTTGTATAACTGAGAATTTTCCAATTTCGCAATATTCACGAATGATGGATCCTGAATGCAAAACAGATCCAGCACCAATGCAGGCTCCTTCATAGATAACAACATGTGGATGAATAACAACATTTTCACCTACCGTTACGTTCTGAGCAATAACTGAGTATGCTCCAATAAATACATTTTTACCCAAATTGGCTGATGGGTGAATTTCAGCTTTGCTTGAAATTTCGTTTTGATGAGGAAGAAATTCAACAAACAGCTCCATACATTTTACAAGGGCAGCTATCGGATTTTCTACAAAGATCAGGGCTGTTTTTTGATCCAAAGTTTTAAATTTATATTTTGAATTAACCAAGATTGCTGAAAATTTGTTATTTGAAATACTTTCACCCAATTTTGCCTGACTTTCGCTTGTAAAGAGACTCAATGCATTTTCCTTTGGTTGGTCAATTGAGCAAATCCCATTACAGAGAATTGTTGGATTACCTAAGAGACGCCCATTTACTTTGGTAGCTATCTCGCTTAGTGGAATGCTTTTGTTAAGAATTTTGTAGTGCATCTATTGGGCTATTTAAGAAAGTCTAATGTGGTATCATTAAATATTTAATACGAGCTTACTTTATTACAGTTTTAAGGAGAATTTCTAGTGCCACAAGCCATAGAATTAGCTGATATAGAGAGAGCTAAACAGGGAATCTCTCGTTATTTACAGCCAACACCACTTTATCTTTCATCTACCCTAAGTGAATTTACAGGTAAAGAAATCTACATCAAATGGGAGAGTAAGTTAAAATCAGGAGCTTTTAAGGAGAGGGGCGCATTAAATGTGCTTCTAAATTTAAATTCTGAACAAGCTAAGGCAGGTGTTTGTGCTGCCAGTGCAGGCAATCATGCTTTGGGTCTAAGTTTGCATGCTAATAAGCTAGGCATTCCCTGTACGATTGTGATGCCAAAGTTCGCACCTCTAGTAAAAATTCAAGCTTGTGAGAAGGCTAAGGCCAAAGTAATTCTTCACGGATCTGTTTTTGATGACGCACTTGAGTATGCTTTACAGTTGAGTGAAGAAAATAAGACAGTATTCGTTCATCCTTTCAATAATCCATTAGTAATGGCTGGACAGGGAACCATAGGATTAGAGATTTTGGATCAGCTGCCATCCGTTGAGGCCATTATTGTACCTGTTGGAGGTGGCGGTTTGATTTCCGGAGTTTCCACTGCAATTAAATCTTTAAAAAGTGATACTTATATCCTAGGTGTACAGTCAGAATGGGCAGTTTCTTATCAAAATGGTCTTCCTCAAAAGAATACCCTAGTTGCGCAAACAACTATTGCTGATGGAATTGCAGTTAAGCGAATTGGAGATTTAACAGCTCCAATTATCAAATCTAGAGTCGATAGTTTGACTACTGTAAACGAAGATGAAATAGCTAGAGCAATCGTCAAGCTTATGGAGTATGAAAAATCAGTTGCAGAAGGTGCTGGAGCAGCATCACTGGCTGCACTTCTTAAAGGGGCCCTTCCAGAGCAATATAACAAAATCGTATTATGTGTTTGTGGTGGCAATATCGATATCAATCTACTTTCCACTATTATCCAAAGAGATTTAGTTGAAAGGGGTCGACGATTAAAGATTATGGTTACCGTACCAGATCGTCCAGGTCAATTAAATCAGGTTTCAGGTGCAATTGCTGAGCTGGGTTCAAATGTTCTTGATTTGTACCACGATAGATTTTATTGCAAGCCCGGAATGGTAGATATGGTCTTCATGCTTGAGGTTCGAGATCGAATCCATGGAGATAAGGTTGTAGGTGGAATTGAAAAGATAGGCTTCAAAGTCGTTAGGCATTCTCATTAGGAGAATTAAATAAAAACGGCGCCTGTTTTTTAGACAGGCGCCCCATAATAACTGCAAAGATCTAGTGTTAGCAAAGTTCCCAGTTGTGGGGAAGCTAAGTAAGGGGGAGGGGAGAGAGCACAACATAAGTTCCCGCTTACACCATATCTCCCGTTAAGATCAGAATCGGACCAAACGCAAATTGTGTCAATAGAAGCTGAAATTTCTGTTTGATTTATGATTTGAGATCTCTTCAATTGATTTAGGTATTTATCAAATAAGCGGCAATTTTTTCCTGAAAAAATGTGAGATATTGTTAGTAAGATTACAAAGTTTCGCTGCGCATAATTCGTAAAGATCTTGTTGTAGACTAGGGGATTTTAATTAAATACAACTTGTTTCAGATAAGCATGTCAAAATTTAATATTGGCTACCATCTCGAATCAATTCAAGCTGACCTGATAAATCGACAACTTGTTCTTGCCAATATCTTTCAGAGCCAAAATCAGTAAAGACTTTTTTAAAGGAAGGATCTTCCCATCGTTTTGCAATCCAAGCAGCAAAATGAATAAAGCGCAGAGCTCGCAAAGGCTCAATTAGACTTAAAGTACTTTTATTAAAATCACTCATTTGATCGTAACCAGCAATTAAAGCATCAAGCTTATCTTTAGATTCCGCATCTCGACCAGGCACAATTAGCCACATATCTTGAACTGCCGGTCCATTGACCATGTCATCAAAGTCAACCCAGAAAGGACCTTTGGATCCCCATAATAGATTTCCCATGTGACAATCGCCATGAATTCTTTGCAATGTAACTCCCTCGAACAGTCTGTTTGAGATTGTACAAATTTCTTCAACAATAATTTTATAACGATCTGCAAAATTTTTAGGAATGGTTCCAGAGGAAAGAATAAAGTTAAGGTTTTGCAAGCCGTATGTTTCGGGAGTAAGTGATATTCTGTGTTTAGCAACTCTTAGTTTTCCAACATTATGCATTCGTCCCAAAAGTCTTCCAAGCTGTGTCAATTGTTCTTTAGAAAATTCATCAGGATTTCGTCCGCCCATTTTTGGAAAAAGAGTATAGTAGATGCCCAGGTCTTTAATTTCGTGAACAGTTTGATTCTCAAATTTTAATGGAGCAATAACAGGAACCTCGTTTTCCTCTAGGTCTAAGAGAAAAGAATGCTCTTCCAGTATTTGTTCTTTACTCCAGCGACCTGGGCGGTAGAATTTTACAACTCTAAATTTATCACTTGGAGAAGTAATGGTGCTTTGATCTTCAATCTCAACTTCAACTTCGAAGACACGATTTTCCATGCTATTGAGTTGCAGTACTCGGCCTGTGCATTCTAAGCCAAGAGCTTCTACGGAATCTAATATTTTTTCTGGAGTAAGTTCGTAAAAGAATCTTGTTGTTGTATTTCCAAAAGCTGTAGAAGTTGTCATTTTTACCGAAATTTATTTGATTAACTTAGTTTATGAAGAATTACTATTATTTTTCTCTGTAAATTTTACCACCAAAATACTAAGTCCATAAAGTAAAAGCAGTGGTCCGGCCATTAAGAATTGAGTCAGCACATCAGGTGGGGTCATAATTGCTGCAACTGCAAAAATAATAACAATTGCATACCTCATACCACCAGTTAACATTTTTGAGTTAATGATTCCCAGTCTTCCCAGAAAATATGCCAGGATCGGCAACTCAAAAACTACTCCAAAAGACAAAATGGAAGTTGCCATAAAAGAAAGATGTTCAGTTATTCTAACTGTGGGTGTTAGTTTTATAGAATCGTACTGCTCGTAAAAGAACTCAAAAGTAAAAGGTAAGACGATGTAATAACAGAACCAGATACCGGTTAAAAAAAGCGCGGTGCTTGTAATTAGAAATGGGAAAACTAAACTTTTTTCATGATCCAAAAGTCCCGGAGCTACGAATAGCCATATTTGATAAAAAATTATTGGAGAGGAGAGGATAATTCCTGAAAAAAAAGAGATCTTGAGTTTTATTAGAAAAGCATCGGCAGGACCAGTTCCGATAAGCAGACTTCCCGGAAAGTATTCAAAGTATGGCTGACATAGAAGATTAAATATATTATTTGCCTGTTCATAAGAAATTACGGAAGCAATTAGGCAAACAATAATACTAATAAACAATCTTTTTCTAAGTTCTCTGATGTGATCCATTAAAGGCATTTCTTTAATACCTTTAAGCTCCGAGCTAGGAGTATTATCAGAGGAGGTTTGGTTATTCATGAGTAATTGGGTTTTTTTCTACTTCGGTTTTCTTTTTTGATTCATTTTCAAGATCTTTCTTATTATTATCTGAGTCAGAAGTAATCTTTTGTGCTTCTGACCTTACCCCTTTTAGTTCACGACTAATTTGATTTCGAACATCATTAGCTGGTGTATAAACAGAATTATAGAATTCTCTTCTAATAGAGTCAGAATTTTTCTTGAAGTCACCCATTATTTTGCCAAATTTTCTGGCTACTTCTGGTAATTTCTCCGGCCCAAATACTAAAAGAACAAGAACTAAAACAACCAATAATTCAGGAAAGCTTATGCCAAACATATCTTAGAGCTTTATCACAGATTTAACTTTTCTTGGAGCAATCATAGATTCACCTTTGAGATTTGAAAGTTCCATTAAAAATAGACAAGCTGAAACCTGGCCACCAATTTTTTCTATTAATTCACAACTTGCCTTGGCTGTTCCTCCAGTTGCTAAGACATCGTCTATAATTAGCAGTTCCTCTCCTTTATCGACAGCAAGATCTGAAATTTCAAGGGTATCTGAACCGTACTCAAGACCGTATTGAATTGAATGGGTTGTGCCAGGAAGTTTACCTTTCTTACGAATAAGAACTAAACCTTTTCCTAACATTTGAGCTAAAGAAGATGCAAAAATAAAGCCGCGAGCCTCGATCGCTGCAATTTTTGAGAAATTCAGATCTAAGGTTTGGTAGGCCATGGCTTCTAGAGCGGCTTTGAGTCCTTGGCTTGTTTTTAAAAGAGTGGTTATGTCATAAAAAAGGACACCTGGTTTTGGAAAGTCAGGGACTGTTCTTATCAGTGATCTAATTGTATTTTCGTAGGAGATGATATTTTCCATAATTGAATAATAT
>JAWXBT010000439.1:0-3059 GCA_034440315.1 bacterium | reverse complement strand
TTGTATCATTGTGAATTCCACCTAAAAAAGACATAATGCAACTTTCTCCAGCGGTAATGTAATACAATAGAATTTCCCTTCCATCTTCGTCAACTCGCATTACACGGATACTTCCGGTTTGAACAATGGGAATGGAGTTGATATGTGCATTTTCAGATAAAATAACATCTCCTTCTTGAAAAGTTTTAGTTATTCCATATTGAGCAAGTATTGCCTTTATTTCCGGCGAATACGGGAATTCACTTAGATTCTCTAAATCCATCTTGCGAAATTACAATTTGTAGAACGGATTGATATACCTTAGCTGAAACAAAATTCAACATTCCTAGATTCAAGTTGTCTTGTTCTCTTTCTTAACAGGTAATACCGATATGCACCTAAAAAACTTTTCCCTATTAGTGCAACCAGGTTTAGGTATGGTACTATCCCCTGCCTATTATTTAGTAAACACATCACTGGTAAATCCTGCTGACAATGACGAATTGGCACTTAATCTTAATGGCAAAAAGAAGAAACTTCAAAAACAAGACTTTGTTGATGCTATGAATACAGTGAATCTTGAAGAGAGGCAACAAAGAAATATTTTAGCTAAAATGGAAAAAGCTAAACCCAAATGCTTGGCACAAATAGACATCAGTTTTTTAAGGGATGAATATAAAGAACACTGTAAAGTAATAGTAAACGAAAGATTTGAGAGAATAAATAGGATTCGCTGATTGAGTTATACCAATCAATATCATTTAATTAAGCAGAAAAGTGTTGATTTTCATAAGATAACTACGAAATTATTGAGTCGCGTAACATATCATAATTTCACCCAAAGTTCGCCGTTGCTCCACTTGGCGAGTGACATATCGCTATAATTCATGCATTTATGAACTTATTTTAGGAATGCTGCTAAAACGGAATTTCTCCCAAACCAGAACCATAAGAATAATTTCAAAACAAACATTGTCAGAAAATTCAGAATTTCCATAGCTGGAGTACTTTATTTTAGCCAAAGGCCTGAGGACATCTCACTCGCAAAGATGTGAAGCGATTGAGTCAATTCCGCTTAATCATTTCACCTAAACGCACGTTTAGTTAATTCCATTTCACCATTACTTATTCCAAATTTCTTTGCTACAGTTCGCCAATAAGAAATTTCTTGTTGTATTTCTTTTAGAATTCTTTCTGCATCATCTTTTGTTAATTGATAGTATTTTGCCGTTTCTAAGGTCAATGAAATATCCTGTTCATTGCTATTTTCAGATGTGTTTAAGGTCAAACTATTTCCCATTTCATTGGGGTTCATATCATAAGCAGGCGATAAGTTCCAACCATTTTTTGTCAAAATAAATCCATGATTGCGTAGATGATCATCTGTATTTGAAACTAATACATTGAACACAACTCTTCGCCATAGCTGCTCCAAATCTGCTTTTACTGATGCGCCTTGTTGAATTATGAATGTAACAATATCCAAATAACTGATTCCATCATGAAAATCCGTTCCATCTTGAAGCCCCAACAACGTCATTGCAGAGGCAAAGTGAAGGCGTCGCTGATTTTTCCTGTCAAAACGTTTAGATAAGAATGTGTGGTGCTTACTTGTGAATTGCTGAATTTTTGCTTCCGGTACCTGAATACCACATGATTCTGCCAAATGATGTAAAACCATTTCCCAAGCCCCCGTATTCTTGGTATCATTTGCACTTGGAAATTTCGCTATCCAAAGATTTCCTTTATCGTCTAACACGCTGGCTTTAGGTCTAGCTCCACCCAATGAAGAGCCTGGAACAATGAGCATACTAAGCCATTTAGCATATTCCGGATTATTGGCTGCGTCCTCTTTTTCTAACTGCAAACTTGCGTGTTCTAACTCCCGGATCAACGTCAAAGGAGGAGCCGCCATTCTCTTTTAGTTGTTCATGAATTCTCCATCCGTCTCCATTTTAAACCGCAACGCCCCCATACGATTTCCGTCAAATACACCTAATAGGTAATCACTTTCAAAAAGATTGTTTTCTTCACGATTTTCCAATTTGGCCTCCAATGCTTCTCTTCTTCGCATCAACAATTTACCCCAACAATCAGGTGTAGAATCAAGAAAAACACCGAAATTACTTTTCCCATCAGGTAAAAATTTTTTTCCCTTGTAGAGTCCAAGATTCGGATCTAAGAATAAGATAGGGTGAGTTGAATTCAACCATGACTCATCATATTCAAATGAAAGAATCTCCTTACCTCTCAAAAGTTGTGCGGTGAGAAGTCCCATTAACTGTACGCCTTGCATCGGTTCCCAATCAGCATATACCCAAATAGTCGTAACATTTTTCTTCTTCACAGCTTATTCATTTTTCTAGGTGCACGTTTAGCAGTTGTTATTCCGGCATCTTGCAATTTTCTTCCTAATGGGTCAGTTGATGCAACCATAGATAAATCCTTCTCTAACCCGAGCACAAACAATACTTGTAAATAACTGCCGATAGAAACAGTTTGAATACCTTGTTCTACATTATAAACTGTTTTCCTACTAATACCTGCTCGCTCTGAAACTTGTTCAGCACTAAATTTTCTGCGTAAACGAGCCAATTTAATTTGCTCCCCTAATTCTTTTAGAATATTAGTATTTTTAGGCAATATGATGGGTGCAGTTTTCATGTAATGTATCTTATAGCGGATAAATATATGCTATTTTATCCTTTTTATGACACATTATTTTATTTTATATCTTACTTTCTATATCAAAACAGCATCTGCTTAGGTTTTTCTGTTTTTTCATTCTATTCAAAAAAAACGATTCTTCTGGTGAAAAATTCATTGATTTTTTTACGCCAACATTTTAATTCGGGAGAGGTTTAAACTAGAATATAATTCTATAGCCCCATTGACAGTTATTTAGCTCAATTAATTCAGTAACAGAGCGTACTTCTTTAACAATGGAAATTGCTGCTTTTTTTAAAGAGCCTAATTGCTAATCAATACTCAAATTCTGCTTTTTTATACTTATTGAAATTTTCAAAATAACTTCCGCAAAACCTCGGAGGTTTTGCAGAAGTTATTTTGAAAATTTTACC
>JAWXBT010000438.1:0-3643 GCA_034440315.1 bacterium | reverse complement strand
GATTTAGGGCTTGTCACGTACAGATAATGTTTTACAAAACAAACCTGCTATCTCATATACTTTCAAGGATATTTTCAAGGATATTAAGTCGGAAATCCATGATAACCATCAAATTTTTGGCAGCATCTAGTACCGCATAGTTCAGGGGTCAAGAGCTGAGACAAAAAGTATCAACATTTAAATCTATTGCAAAACTTTGTCTAAATGATTGGTTATCTCCGTTAATGCGCCATCATCTAATATTGTAGAAAGATAAGCTAAGCGAGTTTCACATACACCACATCTAAGAAACGCTTTACTATTTTCTGCTTTAATATCGTTTACAAGAGATAATTGCCAAAGCATGTAATTTAGATAACTAAAATTTACAACATCTTTACCCAGCGTTTTTCCCTCTAAAAATTTTCTGATATCTTCTTCTCTAGGAGGAGTATTCATTATCTTTAAGATAACAGGAGTTACTGCTTCTTGAATTGTGGCATCTAAATCTTCACGACTTTGTGGTTCTACACCTTGCAATGCCTGACTAATAGCGTAAACAACTGACTCTTTAAAATCAGCATGTGTTCTAATTTCCTCAGCAAATAATCCAGGTTTTTGGGTATAATGAATATCATTATTAAGGCCATAGTGAAGTTCTAATTGCCTGTAAATACCGCTTGCTTCAAGAAAACTGGAGCTGGCAAGTTGATGTAATTTACTCATATCCCGAATGGCATTACATATCTTAAATGCCGATTCACTCATATTGTCAGAATTAATCTCTGGCATCGCGTGATTGTTGATCACCTCAAGCAATGTATCTTTGAATTGTTTTTCTAATTGTACTAACACCACGCTCGCAGCTAGCTCACGTCCGCCAATCAACCCATGATTGTCTTTATCTTAATTTATTAAGGTATTACGTCCTTTAAAAGTTTCTGTGAAACGTCCAAAATCATGCATGATGAAAGCACAATATGCTATTGCTTGTTATGATTGGGTTAATCCTTGAAATAATCCCAATTTTTCAGCTTCTTCAGGTAATGTAATAGATTCGATATGCAATCTATTTCCAAATCTATTGCCTGGTAAATCTTTTTCCACTTGAGCAGCTGTGTTCTCAGACAAAATAAAATATTCGCTCAAAGATCCCTGAATCTGTAATCTAGTTTCAATATCAGGACATACTCGATCCAAAAGTGATTCATTATAATCAAATAGAGCTCTAAAGGGGTTTTTTTGGTGCCAGCCACCCACCGAAAAGCCAGCCACCCTATCCAAAAGCTGAACTTACGTGCCGACAGTGAATATTCTACTTTTAATCTACTTTAAGGAAATTAAATTAAGATGCTTTGATTTAATGCCTTTAAAGTTAATGGCTTTAATTACCTGAAATAACAATGGAATTTTGGATGCGGTTTTCTTTCTAGATAATTGGGTGGCTGGCACCAAAAAAACACAAATGGGATGCTTAGTACTATGAAGATATTAGTCACCGGGGCTACTGGTTATATAGGTGGAAGGTTAGTGCCTCTTTTGCTTGAGGCCGGGCATTCTGTTCGGTTATTGGTTCGGGAGCCGCGAAAGTTAGCGCGACGTCAGTGGCTAGGTGTTGAGGTTTTGAGGGGGGATGTTTTAAAACCAGAGACATTAGACGATGCTCTTAGAGATGCTGAAGTTGCTTATTATCTAGTTCACTCCCTTGCAACATCAGGAGAAAACTTTGCTGCTTTAGACAAAGTTGCCGCTACTAATTTTGCTCTGGCTGCAAAAAAAGCCGGAGTAAAACGCATTATTTATTTAGGCGGACTTGGAATTACTGGCACGGATCTTTCCGAGCATTTACGTAGTCGACATCAAACTGGGGAGGCACTTCGTTGCACTGGAATTCCTGTTACAGAACTTCGCGCAGCAATAATAGTTGGATCTGGTAGTGCCTCCTTTTTAATTATTTATGATCTAGTAAAGAAACTGCCATTCATGATCTGCCCACGATGGGTCAGATCAAAGTGTGAGCCCATATCAATTCGTCAAGTTATAGCCTATTTAGTTGGTGTTTTAACTGAACCACGAACAGTAGGAGAGACTCTTGAGATCGGTTCTGGAGAGATTCTCACATATCAAGAATTGATGGAGCAGTGCGCCGAGGTCATGGGGCGAAAGTTATGGATTGTTACGGTTCCTGTACTTACACCGAGATTTTCAAGCTACTGGTTAAATTTGGTGACTCGGGTTCCAATTAGCTTGGCCAGGCCTTTAGTAGAGGGACTGAGAAATGATGTAGTTTGTGTTGATAGACGAATTAGGGATTGGATCAAAATACCAGCGATTTCTTATAAAGAAGCAGTTGGTTTAGCTCTTACAAAAATGAATGCTCACGATGTTGAAAGCAGTTGGACTGATGCAAATACATCTAGAGCCGGAAAACAAGAAGTTCCTATAAGTGAGCCGTTGCTAGATGAAAGAATTGGAACCTGTAAAGCTGATGCTGAGAAACTCTTCTCTGTGATTGAGCAGATTGGCGGTGAAACAGGTTGGTATCATGCTGATTGGTTGTGGCGATTGAGGGCTTCTATTGATTGGCTCATTGGTGGAGTTGGAATGCGACGGGGGCGTCCCGATTCAAAGAAACTTGAGGTAGGCGATCCTCTTGATTTCTGGCGCGTAGAGGATATCGAGAAAGGAAAAAGACTAGTGCTTCGCGCCGAGATGAGGTTGCCTGGAACAGCAAGACTGATATTCAATGTAGAAGAACTCGGGCAGGGATGTAGATTGAAGGTAGTAGCGCATTTCTGGCCAACTCCATTTTGGGGCAAGCTTTATTGGTACTCAGTTTTGCCTCTTCATGATTACATTTTTGAAGGATTGCTACAGTCGCTCATCAGAAATGCCGAAACTGAATAATTTATTAAAGTATTATAATCGAACCTCTCCGTGCTGATTTCCTTCGGAAATATTAGGCTTAGATCCGGTGGCAAATGCCTTAACAGCATTGAATAGATATTTAATTTTATTTACTCCGCGATTATCCCAATATTCGCCTTGTGTGGAAGTAACGCTAATTAAACATAATTCAGGATCATTAATTCCTTTAGGGAACCAAACTTCGTACGAAGGTTTCCAAACCTTAGCAATCTCAGCATGATCTTGGGAAGTTTTTGCCATTCCTGATAATGCCAGGTAAGAGCCATGATCGCGTTGACATGTTACTTGTACAATTGGATTTGCCTCGATCTCTTTTACCATTTCAGTAAATTCAGAAGTGAGAAAAGAGATATTGCAATTTTCCTCTAACTTAGCGATGGCCATTGGTCGAGCGCAAAGGCGATCAGTTAGCCGAGTCACGAGCATGGCAGTGTCAAACTCTTTAAGCATTTCGTAGAATTTTTGATTTTGATTTGATTCCATTTTCATTTCCTCTAGAATTTAACTAACTAAAAATAGAGGTTTTAAAGTTTATCCTCAATGCGCAGGATCATAGGCCTGTTGCAAAACTATCTCCGTAACGAGAAAAGTGAGATTTGTGCCGAGACAAGGAAGTCGAGAGAGAAAACAGCAAGTATATCCTCTGGATATGTTGAGGCTTTTCTCTCGAAGAATGACGATGTCGCAGGCCAAAGATCGCTTTTCGCAGTAGGAGAGAGTTTTGCAACAGGCCCAT
>JAWXBT010000437.1:0-2597 GCA_034440315.1 bacterium | reverse complement strand
CTTCTTTAATTTTCATAATATTATCGGCAGCTATTTTTGCATTTGAAGCAACTTCAGATTTAAGATTAGCAACCAAAAACTCTAATGGGAAATGTGCTTTAAGATAAGCTGTATGATATCCTACCATTGAATACATAATCGCATGGCTAGCATTGAAACCATAACCGCCGAATGATGCAATGTGCTTTTCCCAGAAAATTTCGCCATCTTCTTGGGAATAGTCATGTTTTTTCTTCATACCACCAATAAAATCTTGACGCCACTCATCAACTTTTTTCTGATCTTTGCCTTTCATCTTAGTTAACTTACGAAGGTTGTCAGCTTGATGTAAATTCCATCCAGCCGCATCTTCAGCCAAAAACATTAAGCTTTCCTCAAACAAACCGAAACCATACGTACTACTAAAAGCCCTATCCATAAAATGTTTTGGAATATTTACTGCAACATCACCATTACGAGTAGCAATAAAATCATTACGAATATCTTTAGCTGATGGTCTTGCAAGTGCGTTGATTAAAGCGAGATCATAAATGCTTTTTGGTTTAACTCTTCGGCAAAGATCAATTGTTCCACCAGAAGTACCTAGTTGAAAGACACAATTATTTCTACCATCAGAAATAAGATTATAAGTTGCTTCGTCATATTCATTAAGATTGATAATCGGGACTTCTTTACCACACTCTTTAATAATTCTTTCTGTTTCGGTGATGATGTCCAGTGTACTCAGGCCCAGAGTATCAATTTTTACCAGAGAGTTTGCTTCGGCATCATCTTTTGTAAATTCGACAGCAATTTGACCCTCTTTATCAATTCTTAATGGGAAATAATCTTGAAGAGGATCAATTGATAAAACAATACCTGCAGCATGCGTAGCCCAAGCCATTTTTTTATTTTGAAGATTTTTTGCGTGATTTTTTAACGGCTTATATTTTTCAGCATATTCATTTAATAATGGGCTTCTTTCAAAAGCATCGGTAACTTTTTTAGTATCAGCGGAAATAAGATCTGCTAATTTCTGTCCAAGAACTACAGATTCTTTCCTATCACCAGCAAGATCAAATGTACGAGTAATAGATTTTGCATATACTTTTGGTTTCATTGTAAGAACATTGCTTACATGAGCTATTCTATCTGCACCATATTTGCGAGCCAGATAATTATGAATAGCTCCTCGCCCTTTTGGAGAGATATCCGAGTCTATATCCGGGTAAGCATCTTTAAATTTGTTTAAAAACCTAGCAAAAATAAGGCCGAACTTTTTGGGATAAGCTGCATGAATATCATTTACATAAGCTGTAAGAGATCCTCCGACTGATCCTCGACCATAACCAATTGAAATATTTTGGCTTCTTCCCCAGTTTAAAAAATCAGCTACGATTAACATATAGCTAGAAAAGCCACGAAATTCAAAAACTTCGAACTCTTCTTCCATTTGTTTAATACATTCTTGGCGATCTTCTTCTGGGATATCACCTTTTTTGATTTTGGCATCAAGACATTTAAAACTTCTGTATCTATAAAACAGTGCATCATCAGAAATATTTTCAACTGGGTTATCATATTTCCAAGCTAAAAAGTATTCATAATCTGGTTCATCTTCGATTGGGAATCTTGGTAATTGATTGTTTTTACCAGATGCAACAACCGGATTGGTCCAAGAAGGATCTTCGCACATATCAGCAATTTCTAAGGTATTATTAATTAACGACTGAGCGAACTCCTCACCCCAGACACGAGAGAAGAAAGCCTTAACTTCATTTCCTGACTTGATATAAAAGTCATTTACATTATATTTTAGACGGTTACCTGAAAAAATTGGCTGACCACTACCCATTGCAAGCATAGCGTCATGACTTTCATACTGATCTGGAGTAACATAATGGGCATCAGTAGCTACAATTAATTTAATACCAAGTTTTTCGCCAAGTTTTTTTAATTGACGATTGGTAAACATTTGGTCAACATAATCTGTATAAAGATTTACATTTCTATTTAAAGCATTTGGTTGAACTTCAAAAAACAAATTATCACCAAATATTTCTTTTAGTTGCAGCGATTGTTTTTCTGCTTCTTCAAAATCTCGTTTGTTAAGTAGTTGGGAAATAATTCCGGCACCACAAGCCGTAGTGCAGATTAGGTCTGAAGAATTATCCTTCAATAGCGCCCAGTCAATTCTAGGATAAACTTTTTTGGAAGAAACTAGTCTATTATCGAATCCAAGTTTGCTTAATTTTAACAAATGCTGATAGCCGATTTTGTTCTTAGCTAAAAGAATAAGATGACGTAATCTTTCATCCTTATTATTTACATCATTAACAAAGTAAAAGTTTACTCCAACGATTAATTTAACACCGGTTTCTTTTGAAGCTTTATATGATTCATAAATACCAGACAGGGTGCCATGATCGGTAACAGCCACTGCTGGCTGATTTAATTCTTTGGCGCGCTGAAATAACTCTTTAGGTTCTATTAAAGAGTCCATAAGAGAAAAAGTTGTATTATTATGTAGAGAAACGTAAGGAATATATTCTTGCATGTTAGTGGATGCCATCTTTTGCATTATACTGGTACTTGCAGCTATTAGCAATAGATTTTAT
>JAWXBT010000436.1:0-4752 GCA_034440315.1 bacterium | reverse complement strand
GCTAAGAACGTATCAGGACCACCTACAAATTCTAGATCTGATGTACTTTCTAGTAAGGTTCCCTGGCCCTCAATGATTATTATATCTGCACCGAGTCCAGCCATAAATATTGACTCGAGTAGCTGTCCCTGGTTTTGTATTTCTGGATCTAATACATGAACATATCGATCAGATATTCCACGTAATAAAGAAGCTTGTTTAAAATTTGGTCCTACTACACAACAAGATACGCTAATTCCTCTTTGCTTTAATTCTGTAACTATTCCTAAAACAAGAAGCGACTTACCGACTCGTCGGGTATTTCCTGATATAATTATTCGGGGAACTGATAGCCTTTCCATGCTACTGTGCTATCGTCTTCTTAAGACTAAAACTCGACTAGTTCTAGTAGAATCCTCTCCCTGCCTATTCCTTGTAGAGAGCTGAGTTCCATCAGTTTTGTTTACAAACAATGACTCGTTTTCCCAAAACGTCGAAAGTTGACTTTCGACTATATCAAATAAGATTTTATCCAAACCAATAACTCTATCATTTTCGGTAACTTCCTTTAGTTCAAGTGCTACCCGTCCTCCATATTTAACTACTCGAGCAAGTTCAAATAGAGTTTCATTCATGAAATCAATCCAATCGCTCAGGGACTGGGATTGAAATGAGATCTCGGACAGTCGTCGTCTCTCATTTTTGGATATTCCAGTAAACCAACCTTTAAGCCAAAGATCGTTAACAAAATTATATGCATAAGGTTTAGGAGCAGAAGTGACTATCAAATCTACGGTTGCGCTAGGTAGAAAAGTTAGATTTCTTACATCGGCAACATAGACCTTATTAAGTATCGATCTATCCCTAATCCGATCTACATCACCATCTCTTAAAGCAGCTCCTGTCTTTCTAAGAATTCGAGAAGAAATAGATCTATATTCAGGCAAATTTCCACGTTTATCATTTAGTAATCTTTGATTTACAGGTGTTAAGGAAATCTGAGGCATTGAGTATGCAGAAAAATAACCTGCGGTATGACCATGCAATAAACTCATTGCAATCATTTCAACAAATTGACTGGTACTTGTTTTTGACGAGGATATCGCTGATTTTAAATTCAAAATCTCACGATATGTATCGGCATCAAAAAAAGGTTCAAAATATTCAGCAAAACCCTCGAGTGAAATTGGTCGTGAAAGATTTACAGATTGAAGAAAAATTGCAACTTCAACCAAATCAGCTGGTTCAAGCTTAGCTCTTGTTACCCGTGCGAAGAGTGGATTTATATCGCTTGCATATGCAATACGTTCGTTGAGAACCGCTTCTAAAGCTGTAGTGCCTCGACCACAAAAGGGATCAAGAACTACCTCACCACGACTCGAATATTTTTGAATAAAAAATCTAGCTAATCCTGGTGTAAAACTATCAGGAAGAGAGATAGAGAAATGAAGAGAGTGAGACAACTCCTCTTCTTGTGACCAAAACTCTCCTTCTTCTACACTGAAAAGAGTCCTAGATATTAATTTAAGTGCTGGTCTATTCATAACCTATTGAAAATACTAAAAAGTTTGCAGTTTGGTACTGATGTTAAATAATTACAACCTTAATTTCACGAAAAACAAATTGTGAACAAATAATTAAGGAAATTATATCTTGTTGAAAAATCTAACTCTAGTGTTGAAAGGTGGAAAGATATTAAATTTATAAAATAGTTAACCACTGAGTTTTACACAACATTATGGTCTCAATTTGCGAATTGCTTTAAGTTTCTTTTAGCTTCAGCCAAATCTGGGGACAGAGAAATCGCTTTTTTGAACTCAATTTCTGCATCATCGTTTCTGCCTGTTCTAAGATATAATACTCCAAGATTGTTGTGAGCAAAAGCATTGTTACCATCAATTTCAATTGCTTGTCGTAATGTATCTTCCGCTGCGGCATGTCTTCCTAATTCAATTTGAGCCCAACCTAAGGCAGTCAAAGCTTTGCTATTTTTTGGATCAAGTTTAAGTGAATTTGATAAAATGCTTTCTGCTTCGAGTGGGTTTGGTCCTGGTTTTGAAAGAAGAACTACTCCTAGATTTATCATTGAAATAATATCTGAGCCTTCCAACTTTAGTGCTCTGCGAAATGCAAGCTCTGCTCTATCGTATTGAGTTAGTTTTTCGTATGTAACTCCAAGAGCTCGGTTTACTGGTGCATTTTCAGAATTAATATTTGCAGCTCTTTCTAATACCATTCGACTATCTTCATATCTACCAGCTTTTTGGTAAGCCAGTCCCAGTTCAAAATGACTTCCAAAATGACTTTCATCAGATTTAACTGCATTTTCAAAGGCAGAAATTGCATCCTGAAGCCTATCTTGTCTTTCTAGAACTACACCTAAATTATATTGAACAATCGGATCTCTTTGATTAATTAAGGCAGCTTTGTTTAAAACTTCTTCAGCTTTGGAATAACTTCCCAAGCTATCATAAACAATTCCCATACCTAAAAGCGCACCTACATAGGAACTGTCTAGGTCAATTGCATTCTCAAATTGAGATTGTGCAGATGAAAAATCTTTTTGAGAAATTTTCAAGTTACCAAGTGCAGTATAAAATTCAGGTCTCTTGGCTATATCCAGAGCTTTCTTGAAGGCATTTTCGGCAGCAGCTAAATCTTTTCTTCTGGAAAAAACTACCCCCAAATTATAATTTGCTTCAGCCATACTCGGACAAAGTTGAATCGATCGCACATAAAGTCGCTCTTCATCAACAGAAGCATCGCTAAGATCCACTGCATTTCTAAATAACCTACCAGCCTCAATACATTCAGCAGTCTGAGCACTCACATTTAAGCAACTAAGAAAACAAAGGCATGAAGATAATAGAAGTATTTTAATATTTTTTTTCATTGTATTCCTATTCACATAGATTCAAACTTTAACCTTAAGTTTCGTAGCTCTCAAGACGAATTAAGGCCTCTCTAATCCGATCTTCAGGTTGAACTAAGGCAAATCTTTGAAACTGAGAATAATTTGGTCCAAAAACTTCCCCTGGTAATGAATAAACAGAACATTTCGTTAAAAGAGACTCAGATATTTCAAAAGAAGAATGAAAATTTAAAT
The DNA here is from genome assembly GCA_034440315.1 of bacterium. Taxonomy (GTDB): domain Bacteria; phylum Bdellovibrionota_C; class UBA2361; order UBA2361; family J135; genus JAWXBT01. The sequence goes on along the minus strand of JAWXBT010000436.1, from coordinate 1,667 downwards.
TTTTATAGGCATCCGGAACCTTTGCCCATACAGAAGCTCCACTTCTAGGCATGCTAACGATCCAACCTAACTTTATCAGTCCATCTGAGAGTAATTTAGCCCTCCTTTCGTATGTTTTTCTAGTTGCAGATACCAAATCTTCATCAGTGTCTAAGGATTGAGAAACTGCTAATTGAAGTGGAAGAAACAAGCCATAATCGACGTATGACTTTATGGAGGCAACCTTTTCGATAATCTCTGGATCACCAACTAGAGAAGCAACTCTCCATCCTGGAATATTATATGCTTTTGATAAACTATAAATCTCAACAATTCCAGAATATGACGTATCAACAGAAAGAATACTTTCTGCAGAGTTACTGCCAAAAACCATTTCAGCATAAACAAAATCGTTCACAATGAGAATTTTTTTTGACCTACATAGTGAGACAAGCTCAGACCAAAAGTTTTTTGAAACAATATGACCAGTTGGATTTTGTGGGAAATTTGTAAGAAGTAAATCGTAGTTATTGGATTCGAGCTTTATTTTAAGTTTTTGAATAGATTCAAAATTAAATTCATCAGCAGTAAAAACATCATAAGATATATTGTTATAACTACATAGAGCAGGATATGTGGGGTAAACGGGAGCAATTAGTAATGCTCTACCACCTTTTGGACAACAAGCCTTCATTACTTGTAACAGTCCGTCTTTAGATCCAAATGTTGTGCAAATTTCCTTTGACGGATCTATATTAACAGAAAAAACTTTCTGATATTTTCTTGCAAATGCTTCTCTCAGTTTTTTTATGCCCTTAGAGACACCATAGTGATGATTATGAGGCTTAAGACAAGATTGCACTAATTTATCAACAAAAATTCTGTTTGGTGAAAGATCAGGATTGATCATAGAAAAATCGATCAAACTTTCACCTAAAGTTAAGGACTTCATACGAAGATCGTTGAGATTCTGAAGTCGACTTTTAGACTCCCATGGCGCAACACTTCCATCGAAACTATGTTCCTCAATATTATTTGATTCTAATTTATGACTCACTTAATCATTTTACCTGTATGATGATTATTTATTTTATTAATGATATATTCTAACAAAATGACATACAACTTTAATAGTGGTGACTCTTGGAAACCCTTTCATGGCTAAATAACAACAGATTTCAAGTTCTAAAGTTCAATGGGCTAGGTGAGATTTTAGAAGCTAGCTTAGAACTGAGAGAAAACGAGACCATCGGCAGCACCTTACTTGATACTTTCGATCCTAAAACTGTTTCTCTTCTCAACATTGCCAACAACTTTTCAGAAATCCATTTATTTTTCAAAAAAAGTTCACGTCAATCTAGTGCTTTGCTTTTGAATTCAAATTCCGATCAGAAAATAAGCATGCTTTTTATTGCAAACAATGATTTGATCAACGAAAGATTCACTTCTTTCATATCTACATTAACACATGATTTAAAAGGTCCATTAGGTATTGCATTAGTAAATCTTGATTTACACATAAATCATTCCGAGCCTGGAGTTAACGAAATAAAAAGAAAACAATACCTAGAGAGAGCATTTTTAGGAATTCAACAATCCCTTTCTGATTTAGATGAACTAAAGAAAAAATTTATAAAAAATAAAACTAACTAGAAACTACGGTGCAATTAAATTAAAAAGATAAATAG
>JAWXBT010000435.1:0-4012 GCA_034440315.1 bacterium | reverse complement strand
TTATAATACACATGTAAGCCGAAGTGGCGAAATGGTAGACGCGTACGCTTCAGGAGCGTATGCCGCAAGGCATGGAGGTTCAAGTCCTCTCTTCGGCACCATACAGAACTTTTTAAATAGTTTTTCAGATCTGCCCAATCTGACGGGCTATTTTTAGGTTCAGGCGGTTCATTTTGACCGTTGGTCTTTTTACACCCTCTTTTATCTTCATAAACACGAATCTAGGCTGATAGTTCAATTTTTGATCTAGTAAAATCGGGTTCAAGCCGATTGCATTGAAAGCTGACTTTTTTGTCCTCTGAGTCTCCGTTTTCAAACCTTTTATTAGCGAGTAATGCAAACTCAAAAGCGTCTTTAGCAATATCTGTCCAGTCTTTGCCATTGGTAATTGCTTGTGAAAGTTGGCGGGTTACGTGTTCCTTCTCCATCATCAGCTCACGTTTTCTATCGGCAAACTCTGTGTCAGACAATAAGCTGCCATCATTCTCGGGTGATATTTTAAGAGCCATAAGGTTGTCAATCCTCCGGTTTACTCCATCTAGAGCCGTTTGGAGGGCTTCTGAGCTATTTTTATTGACCTCTTGGCTACCATCATGGATCTGTTCACGAGAGAGATTGTGGACTGGCATGTCTCCAGCAAACATACGAAGTACTTAGTCATGGAAGCCTTCCTAGGTGTAGTTGTCAACCAGAAGATGCAGAGACCACACTGTGTCTATGAGCAAGAAAGCATCACCCTGGGAAAATGGATTTCAATCTTGGATTAGAGTTTGACCGCTTCGAAGATACAGGCCAACTCACAGAAGCCATTCACCATACCATTCATGCTTACAATCATCACCGTATTCACACCACACTCAAGATTTCACCAACACAGTTGCGTTTACGTTTTGAAACCCATAGAGAAAGTGTTTGAAGAATGGGGGTCTTGACAAGAGCTGATCGGATCTTTCTTGAATTAAGTAATTAACTCTTTCTATCGATTCATATTACTTAACTTTCTGGCTGGTATATTTGAGGCGAAGCAGGAAACCCTGCAAAATGAGGGTTAAGGCCCCTATATTACCTGAAATGTTTGATTAAGATATTTAGGGTTTATGATTACTCAACTTAACGCATCAATATTAAAGACCGCAAACATAAGTGTTGTGATTTAAGAATCAACGAATTAACAGTTTCCATAGATAATCTATATAATTAGAGTTGAGTTATGCAGCAAAAAATTCCGCTAACAATAAAGAAAGAAAAAAGCCTTAATAAAGTTACAAAAATTTCTGCCAATATTTGGATAAGCTGTGTTATGGCTGTCTTTGCAATTTTCGGGTATGTTGTTGGTAATAGAAAGGAAATGTTTGACAAAGCACCTAATTTTTTTGATTTCTCGCTTCTTGGTTTAATTCTTCTTGGAGGTATGGCATTTATAATTGGAGTTATAAGCTTTGCAGCGCAGATAATAGTTAAAAGATCTCAGACCAAACAAAACATTTTTGTCTTCCTCATCAAATTTTTTTTTACTCTTGCCATCTTGCCTCTTTACCTACTGATTTACATTCTTAAGCCAATCAGGGTCTTCAAAAAGTTAAGACATGATGGAATCATAGGATTACTTAAATCTCTCCATCTTAAACCAGTATTATCCAAGGTGGGTGCACTTGTCTTAGTCGGAACTGTTATTTTACCAATCTGGATTGGCGGTTATGTTGCTGTCGGGGCAACAGTCAATGAAGCTCTGGGATATGGCACTGAATTAATTACGGTTTCAGGCACAGGCTCTATGCATCCAACCTTCCCCAAAGGAGAAGGGAAAGACCCAAATGAGTTAGCTAAACAGATTGTGGGGTCACCAGGCATGATTCGCTATCCAAATGGATTATTGATTGGCGGAAAAAGATATTTTGGATATCAAATTGGTAGGGGCGATATTGTAGTAATAGAAAACGACATAATCCGAGAGATAGCTCAAAATATGTATGGAAGACCCTCAGGATGGGTGAAAAGAATTGTTGGAATGCCAGGAGATAATATTGAAATTAGAGAAGGCATTGTTTATTTGAATGGCGAACCATTAAAAGAACCATATACTGCTCAACCCCACTCAACTTTTGGAGAAGCCTTCTTAAGTGAATGCAAAACGGTAATAGTTCCAGAAAATTCTATTTTTGTTATGGGAGACAACCGTAAAGGAAGCGGTGATTCGAGAGAGATTGGTTTTATAGAAATAAGTGCAATCAACCATGTATTACCAATCAAAAATCAAGCCGGCGTTCTAGACAAAGGGTGGAGAGATACCTCTAAAGACTTTGACAAGACTTCAAAGATCAAATTGGACACTGTTAAATATTTAGAACTTCTAAACGAGAAGCGGAAAGAGGTTGGTTCTAAAGAAATTAAATATCAGCCTAAATTAGAAGTGTCTGCAAGTAAAAGAGCCGAGGTAATTCTTAAGTTTAATGATTTTTCGTTTGAAGCGACACAAAGTGGTTACACAATGGGGAAAGCCATGAGAGATGCTAACTACTCCAATATTGTATCGGGCGAGACACCTATTCAAGGATATTATGAAGCAGAGGAACTCATTGATAACCAGTTCCAATTCCCAGCGTCAAAGACGTTCCTAACTGATAAAACCTATCAGGAGGTGGGCATCGCTGAAGTTGAAGGAGAAATAAATGGTTGTCCTACTCAAGTGATCGTTCAACACTTTGCTGGCTATGTGCCACCAAATTACAAAAAGGAGAATACAGAATCATGGAAAACAAGTTTGTCCAAACTTAGAGAAGTACAATCAAGTTGGGCGGATCTTAAAAACAACCCTGACTATTACCAGAAGTATAGAGGTGATGTTGATAGAATCAATGAAATACTTTTAGCAAGAATTGCCAACCTTTCAGCCATAGCATCTAGAATGGAAGCTAATCAATGGCTTACAGTTGCTGAGCAGAAAATGGTTGACCAAGATAAAACTTTATACAATGAACAAGAGACACTTGCAAACAGGTTGAATAGTCAGCAATAACTATGAATAAAAATTCTAAATTACCAAAGTTGTTTACCATCAGACAAACAGCTGAAATTATAAATGTGCATGTACAGACATCGAAGGGTCGGGATTAAGGTGGATACTTCTTTTGATGAACTTAAAATAATTACTGATGCAGTCTACTCTGAAAAAGCACCTGCTAATTTTCATGAGCAGATAGTTACGTTATTGGCGAATCATTTAATAAATATTCGCCAAGAAAACGGGAGTAATCCGATTGTTACAATTTCTCATCCAAAATCTATTGCGGGATCAATGGTTGTTGGTCTGAGGTATACCAAACTTGATAGCACTAAAACTGAGGGTCATTTTATATTTCAACCAATGAAACAAATTGTTAGGTGTTACGGTAAAAAGTTAGAGAAACTCTGTCCTGGTGAAGATGAAGGAATTCAGGCAACGAAAAATGCAAAAGACGTGCTTCCGGAACAGGGCAATGTTGGAGTTGGAACTGGCGCAACACTTGGAAAGTGGTACAAAGGCGTCTTTATGAAAGGCGGTTTTGGGATTGGAGTTTCATATTTACCCCACAATATTATTGTAGCTGCGTTTACAGTAGTAAAGGCATTAGGTGATGCTATTAGTCCAATAACCAAATCTTTTTATTCCGAATCTGGTGGATATCATAAAATTCATGAACAATTAGGAGAACGTATTACTCATTTGTCTGGTACGATGAGTTTAACTGGCAATACGACACTAACTGTTATTGCTACGAATATCTCAATGAACAAGACGCGGTTATGGAAGCCATCAATAATGCAGTACTTAAGGCAAAATCCGTTAATAATATCCATAAGAAAACTGCCGAGATCTATAAAGTTATTCGTGGCAAATTAACCTTGTATAAGGATGGTAAGGCGACTGAGCTTTTGGAAGGTGAAAGCAATACAATCAAGCCAGGAGAAATCCATTATGCAGTTGGTGATGCTACGTGGATCGAAGCTACTTCTGCTCCGGGATGGATATCAG
>JAWXBT010000434.1:0-3088 GCA_034440315.1 bacterium | reverse complement strand
CCAATTCCCTAATGGTTCTGCAGGCCTAGTTCCATGTCACAGTTGACACCCCATAGGTCGCGCATTAAAGTCCAACTCTATGGCCAAAATAGTTAATATCTCTGGGTTTCCCGAATGGTTACCTCAACAAAAAATTATCGAAGATCGGGTAATTAACACTGTTCGATCTATATACGAATCACATGGCTTTGCCCCGATTGAAACTCGTTCAGTTGAATTACTCTCAACTCTTTCCTCTAAAGGGGAAATAAATAAAGAGGTTTATACACTTCAGCGAGCTCAATCTAATGAATCGGAGCAATCTGACTCAACTTTGGCACTTCATTTTGATCTAACTATTCCATTTGCTAGATACGTTGCTCAAAATTTTTCAGAATTAGATTTTCCATTTAAGAGATATCAACTTCAAAAATCATGGCGCGGTGAAAGACCTCAAGAGGGAAGATTCAGGGAATTTTATCAATTTGATGTCGATGTTGTAAGTATTGACGATCTTCCATTATGTCACGATGCAGAAATGATTACGATCATTTACAAAGCTCTTTCCAAGCTTAAACTCGGCGAATTTAAAATTAAGGTTAACAACCGAAAACTATTACTTGGAATTTATGAGCATTTTGGACTCAGCACTGATCAACGGGCGGAGGCAGTCATAATTGTAGATAAAATACTTAAGATTGGAGCTGACTTAGTTATTACAGAGTTAAAAAGTAAAGGGGTCTCCGAAAATGTTGCTCAAGAAATAGTTAAAATTTCTAAAATGCAGCTATCAATTCCGGAGTTTTTAAGCACGATTGATTCGCTTGGGCCTTGTAACGAGACCTTCAAGGCTGGCGTGACAGAATTACGCACAATCTTAGACTTACTGATTGAGGAAGCTCGTGAAAATGTAGTTGTAGATCTCAGCCTTGCTCGAGGCCTCGATTACTATACCGGGACAATTATTGAGACCGTGCTTACTGAATATACTTCTTTTGGATCTATAGCTGGTGGCGGACGGTATGAAAATTTAACCGAACGGTTTAGCAATAAAAGATTACCTGGAGTTGGAATCTCAATTGGAATTACTCGCTTAATGTCTCTGATCATCGCTAAGAATCTAATTGAGCCAAAGGAAAAATGTCCAACCCAATTGTTAATTACACTAAATTCAGAACCTGAACTTAAACCTTGTATTCAACTAGCTGAGCGTTTTCGGACTGACGGAATATCAGTCGAAATATTTCACAAACCTTCAAAACTAGGTAAGCAGATCGACTATGCTGACAAGAAGGGCATTAGGTTCGTATTGTTCCAAAGTGAGGCTGGTGATTATCAAATAAAGGATCTCCTGACCAAAGAGCAAAAGTCTCTCAGTGTGCCTGAAATAATTGCAGCAATTAAGACTGGTTAGCTTTATTTTAGATTAAAACAAGCCTCTTTGAAGATGAATAATAATGATTATAATTACGTCATACCGTCCGCAGTAAATGTTTACAGATCATAGAATTTTCTTAAGGTGAATATGAAAAGCTTAGTTACAATCCTCTTTTCTCTTTTTCTACTTGTTTCCCCTTTTTGCTCAAAGGCAATCTCGGAAGATTCACAAACGAGTAAGTCAATTGAACTAGCCCAAGGTCTTTCGGCTGCTTTTGAAAATGCTGCCAAAGTTATAAGTCCTTCAGTTGTAAATATTAGTGCTGTTAAGCATGCTAAGCCGATTAAGCAAAAAATTAATCCTGCTCGGCGTGGTCAAAATCCATTCCAAAATCCAAATCAAAATCCATATGAAGATTTTTTTGGCGACGATTTTTTTGATAAATTTTTTAGACACCAAATGCCCCCTCAAGGACAGGGACAAGGGGATCAATTCCAACAAGGACTTGGTACTGGCGTAATAATTGATAAAGAAGGACATATCGTCACAAATAATCATGTTGTAGGGGATGCTGACGAAATTACCGTCAGAATTAAAGGTGGAAAAGAATATAAAGCAGAAATCGTAGGTGCTGATCCAAAAACAGATTTGGCTGTTATTAAAATTAAAGTTCCAGCAGATTTAGAACCAGCTACTCTGGGAGATTCGGATAGTCTTAAAATTGGAGAGTGGGTTTTAGCTGCAGGGAATCCCTTTGGCCTCGATAACACAATCACCGCAGGTATTGTAAGCGCAAAAGGACGCTCCAATGTCGGCATTGTTGATTATGAAGATTTTATTCAGACAGATGCTGCCATTAACCCAGGAAATAGCGGCGGACCACTGGTAAATCTTCGTGGCGAAGTGGTTGGAATTAACTCAGCTATATTTAGTAAAAGTGGTGGATATATGGGAATTGGATTCTCTATTCCAGCAAAACTAGTTAAAAATGTCATGGATAGTCTTTTAGATAATGGCCGAGTAATAAGAGGCTGGCTGGGTGTAATGATCCAAAATCTAGATGAAGATTTATCAAAATCTTTTAACTATGAAGGTACAAAGGGTGCACTAGTTGGCGATGTTACTAAAGATAGTCCGGCTGCAAAAGGTGGATTAAGGCAAGGCGACATTGTTACGGCTCTTAATGGTGAATTAATCGAGAATGTAACTCACCTGAGAAGAATGGTTGCGGAAACAAAGCCAGGAACAAAAATTGAATTAACTGTATTTAGAAATGGTAAAACTGATAAATTTGGCATTAATATTACTGAGCTTGCCAATGAGATGGCCCAACAAACACAAGAAAATTCAGAAAATGATATCGGAATTGCACTGCGAGATATCACACCTGAAATTGCACAACAGTTAGGAATAACCAAAACTAAAGGTGTTGTAGTAACAAACATCGAACCTGGTAGCGTAGCTTTTAGAGCAGGCATTCAACCAGGTGATGTAATATTACAATTTAATGAGAAAGAGATCGAAACAAGCCAAGACTTTGAAAAATCATTGAGCAGCCAAGATAAATCCAAAGGCTTTCGCTTAACGATATTAAATGGTGAGTACAAGAGATATGTTTTTGTAAAACCGTTAAATTAGGGACGGAGCCCAATTATTTAATTAGGGACGGAGCCCCTTTTCCATAGGAATAAATTTGAATTCAGCAATGTTTCTATCGAAAATGGGCTCCGT
>JAWXBT010000433.1:0-6754 GCA_034440315.1 bacterium | reverse complement strand
TAATAATATTTTTACTTGAAAAGATGGTGGTAGTTTTTAATTTTTTAAATTCTAAAAATCTTAGGGAATTTCACTTCGCCGGTGAAAAGGTCATTTAATCGTTGTCAGGGAAGCTTACTTCAAATAGAATCGAGAGGATTAGGTATAAGCCGATATTCCTTAGTCAAAGTTTAAATATCTCAAATGAACTAGGGGAGGGTGTCACTGTCACCTAACTAAGTATCTTCAATCCAGCAATTCTTACAAAGTGTCGAAAATCTTTATCCCTCGTTACCAAAGATACGTTATGGTCAATACAATTTTGTGCTATTAGGGCATCTGCTAACCTGGCTTTATGGCCAGCAGAAAGGATTTTGGCCCGTAGCTTTCCAGCTCTTTCCCAAAATCCAGTGCCTATATCCAGCAGAGGAATATTTCTAAGTGATTTAATAATTTCTTTAGGGAGTCTGTGATCACTTAAAATCTCAGAAAGGACTACTGAGGGGACGACGGCTCTGTGTTCATCCAAGATTTTATCGATTATCTCAACATCAAATCCACTGTTGCCGCTTAAATAGGCTACAAATGAACTGGTATCAATTGCAACAATCATCGGTCCTTTCTTAGTGCAGCAAGATTCAATTTACTTTTAAACTTTCCTCTCATAGATCGCAATTCGTCATATGCAGTCCCGGCCGCTAAAAGTTTTAAAGCCAGAATTATCGTAGCTGTAGTGCCACCACCAGTTGCTTTCATTGCCTCACTTAATAAACTATCGGGTAAAATTACGGTAATTTTTTTCTTTTGAATTGGTGTCATTATGCAATTATGCCATATTCCTTGCCATATAACAATATGGCAAAAAAGTAAGGTGGCGGCAATTTTTGACTTAAAATTGTTTTGTAAAGTAGAGGCGTAATTATTTGATATTACTTGGGACGCTCGATTTTCCTAATTCTTAGCTCAGGTGGTTAGCGCGTGGGATAAATAACCCCAAGGTCGATTGTTCGCGACCCCATCTGTCGCCACCATCTTATCGAGTTTCTGGACTCAATGTTTCTATTCTTTCAAAGTTGTTTTTCTTTGCTGGGAGGAACGCTTAAATCACATATTTCATTAAATATGCATAAGCCACTCGGAATATAACAAGGAGAAATATGGAAACTTGTCGAACACAAAATCCTTCATTTTCAACAGATCCAGATGCACTTCGTGCTGGTGAAGTTGCAACTGGTCTGGTTCGAACAAATGCTGAAATATCGGAAGCAGTTAGGATTTCCTTAGGAAGCTACAGATCGATAGCCTCAGGTGAAAATAATGTTAACCATTTGGTTGATAATTAGCCTCACTTCGATGATTATTAACCAAATGGTTAATAATAAAGATCGCCAATTAGACTTTGTACTTTACGCACTTTCTGATGCCACTCGACGTTCTATGTTGGCGCAACTGGCTCAGAAAGAATGTTGTGTATCCGAGCTTGCCGATCCACACGACATGTCCATGGCTGCAATTTCTAAACACCTTAAGATCCTTGCAAAGGCCAAGTTTGTTCAAAAGACCAAGGATGGACGGAATTTTCGTTGCCGCGCTAATTTAAAACCACTCGATCCGGTTTATGGGCTTTTAGAAGAGTTAGGTAGCTTCTGGAGAAATCAGTTAGATGCTCTTGAATAATATTTATTAATTGAAGATCTAGATAAGAATAGATGGGACAAGAACAAAAGAAAGCAATACATCCAAAGGTCGTCGTAAGAAAAACAATCCACGCTAAGCCTGAAAGTGTATTTGATGCTTGGACAAAGCTAGTTTCAGCTTGAGGGCTGGAAATCATAGGCCTCATACAAAAGTGATAAGTCGCCGGGTGCGCTGAAGTAGTATGAGGCCCAGAATATTGGTATATATCTGTCACAGGTAAATTTCTATCTAGACATGCTCAACTTTTTCGGAGTATACTCCGAAAATCACTCATATTTTCGGAGTATACTCCATAATGCTAAGCCGCTCTATTAACATATTGAAAACAAGTAGCTTTTTTCTATTTGGTGCCCGGGGTACTGGTAAATCCACCCTGCTTGAGAGCGTATTAGAGAGATCTCTAGCAAATAACCGTTGTATTTGGATAAACCTGCTCAGCGCCAAAGAGGAGGCCCGTTACCTGGAGGACCCCGACCTGCTTAGCCGGCAGATCGAGTTGGCTAAAGGAAATCTTGACTGGGTGATTATTGATGAGGTGCAAAAAGCCCCAAAACTACTCGACGTAGTGCACAACGAGATTGAGCTGGCCAGTAAAGAGAAAAGAGAGCTTCACTTTGCCCTGAGTGGCTCCAGTGCTCGAAAGCTAAAACGGGGCGGAGCAAACCTTTTGGCGGGGCGCGCTTTTGTATATCACCTTTTCCCCTTTACTCATATTGAACTCGCAGAAAATTTCAACCTCGATCAAGCCCTTCAATTTGGCACCATCCCGGCAATAATTAAATACCCGGATGTTCAATCAAAACAGGCGGCACTCGAGGCCTATGTGGAAACCTATCTTAAGGAGGAGATAGTGGCTGAACAGATCATTCGAAATGTGCAACCATTCCGTAAATTCTTAAATATTGCTGCTCAATCTAATGGAACTATTATTAACTTTAACAAGATTTCGGGAGACATTAAAGTTGATGATAAAACAGTCAAAACCTATTTTGATATTCTTGAAGAAACCCTTTTAGGGTTTTCTATTCCAGCCTATGATAAATCGTTAAGAAAACAGCAGGGCAAATCACCAAAGTTTTATCTATTCGATCCGGGTGTAAAGCGTGTTTTAGATCCTGATTTGCCAGCTGCCACCCAACTCTCTTCTCAGGAATACGGACTGGCCTTTGAGCATTTCGTTATTTGTGAGATTTTCAGGATAAAAAGCTACCAAAGACAGAAGATGAGCTTTTCACACTTTAATACAGGAAACTCTGAGATAGATCTTGTGATTGAAGTGCCTGGAGGCCCGGATATATTTATCGAGATTAAGGCTACTGAGCAGGTGCGAGAAAGTCATATTGCAACCCTTTCCCGGCTGCAAAGCGATTACCCGGAGTTCAAATACCTGTGTTTATCCCGTGATCCAATTGCACGCATAGATCATGGAATAAATATTTTACCTTGGCAGATGGGGATAAAGAAAATATTTGAGGGGGGAGTCTAGCCCATTGCAGAACTTTCCCCTGCGAGAATCACCGTGTCAAGTCACAGGGCGCGACAGGCCCCTTAGCTAATTTTCGAAAAAATTCCAAGGATCAAAATCCAATTCCAATTAAATAAAGACTTCATAAGAAATTCACCTGTATTAAAAGGCGAGCATTTCCATAGGACGTCATAAGTCCCTTAGTGTGATTTCATTTATTTGTCACAGGTAAATTTCTAACTTAGAGATCCTCTTATAGTTGAGGCTTCGCTTGCGTATACAGCAAGTCGGTCAAAAAGCAGTTTAACATCGTGTGACAGCACTTTAGAAGGATTTCATATTATATTTCTATAAAACTTGCTATACTTGTCAAGGAACCTGCTTTATGGCTAACAATTTAATAGAGATAGAAGATCAGAACTTGCACGTATTGAAACGTCACTGTAATCCTGCACCCACTTCGGAAAAAAAGACTGAGCTATTCGCTGCAACCGTCGCACACGATCTACGAGGACCGTTGAATGCCATCGCAAGCGGCATCTCGCTTTTGCGTCGCAGCTTTGCAGTTATCCTGGGTGAAAGAGGTAACGGCATCCTCGACGCTATGAGTAAAGCAGTAGCTCAGATGAATCAGCTAATTGGCGATATTATCACATTCTCAAAGGCACGGTCGGACTGTCGACACCTTGAATTGGTAGATCTCGGTATGTTAGCCCGTTCAACCATCGCGGATCTGCAAACCACCATCGAGAACAATAATGCAAAAATTTCAATTGGAGAACTTCCTGTAATATGTGGAGATAAGTCGCAGCTTGAGCAACTTTTTCACAATCTACTGGAAAATGCATTAAAATATCGAAAGCCTGACGCCGATCCACATATTGTAATCAGTTGCCGCGCTGTATCTTATGATGAGCTATCGTTGAAGGTTTGCTACTGGGAAATCTCATTTGAGGATAGCGGGCGTGGTTTCACCAACGAAGAAGCCGAGGCTATCTTTGAGCCCTTTCATCGACTCAGTAATTGCGGCATTGAAGGTTCCGGTCTAGGTTTAGCTATCTGCCAAAGAGTCGTTGGCGGTCATAGAGGGACTATCAAAGCAGAGGGAATGCCAGGACAGGGAGCAAAATTTTTAGTTCGAATTCCTAGCATTGAGCTTTGTATAAAAAGTGATTCATGCGCGTTTGCAGCTGGCTCCGCTGATAAGAAGTGCCCAGCTCTAGCGATCCTGAAGTCTACGAGTAATTGAGCTCCGCATTTTCGTCCGGTTCCTAATCTCCCATCAGCATTCCAGCTTCTTTTTGCAGGAGCGAGAGCGGGACGATTTCTTGAAATGTGAAATGAGCCCCTTACTAATTCTAATTACAACGAAGTCCCCATAAATTTTCCAACCAGTGCAGTAACACCCATTGCTAGCGCACCCCAAAAAGTTACTCGGAGTGCTCCTCTAAAAATTGGGGCTCCACCAGCAAAGGCAGCAAGTGTTCCCAGTGCTGTTAATGTTAATAAAGTTGCCACAGTAGTCACAGTGCCAATCGATTCGGCGGGTGCAACAATTGCTGATAAAATTGGAATTACAGCACCCACGGCAAACGCTGCGGCTGAAGCAAGTGAGGCTTGAATAGGACGGGCTCTTAACTCTTCAGTAATCCCCAACTCATCTCTGGCATGTGCAGCGAGGGCATCTCCTGCCGTCAATTTAACAGCAACTTCTTGGGCAAGTGATTCGTCTAAGCCTCGGCTCATATAAATTGATTTGAGTTCGTTAATTTCCTCTTCAGGCTCTTCGGCTAATTCGCGTCGTTCTTTGTTTAAGTCGGCGTTCTCTGTATCAGCCTGAGACTGGACAGAAATATATTCTCCGGCTGCCATTGATAGCGCGCCTGCTACTAACCCAGCGATTCCAGTTAAAAGAATATTATTTTCCGTTGCACCACTTGCAGCAACTCCGACGACAAGACTTGAAACTGATACAACACCGTCGTTTGCACCCAAAACCGCTGCTCGTAGCCAACCGATCCTATGAGCTCTGTGAGTTTCGATATGAATGGCTCGCATAGTGATTAACTCCATCAAATAAAAAATCGCCTCAATCCTACCTGCATTAACCTCGAAATACTATTATTCACGATGTGCAGTAATTCCTCATCAATCATGATAGATTGCTGACATCAAAGGAGTGGTGCCAATAGATGATGATTCTCTTTTTAATTGGAATTGTTGCGGGATTAGTTGAAGCGTCGGCAGGTGGTAGTGGCCTTATTTCACTTCCAGCCATCATGTATTTTGGTTATTCACCCATCGAAGCGATTGCTACGAGCAAGTTTCAGTACACTTTCGGAGCTCTAACCTCCATCACCCGATTCTCAAGAGCGGGCCTAATTGAGTGGCGTAAGATTGCTCCGATGTTGTTTGGATCCATGATTGCCGGAGGTATCGGTGCGTATCTCTTATTATTAATTAACGCTGAAGTGGTTGCACTCATTGTCCCAATCTTACTGATAGTTGCAGCAATCTATTTTATGGTGAGTCCTCGCGTTTCAGACAAAGAGAGTTCTCCCCGAATAAGCCCTGGAGTGTTCGGTTGGTTTATCGTTCCAGTAATTGCTCTTTATGATGGATTCTTCGGAGTCGGTTCAGCCAGTCTCTACATGGCTGCATGTGTCCTTTTGCTTGGAATGAATGTGCGAGTGGCAACTGCCAACACAAAGCTTCTTGATTTTGTCAGCGGAGCTGCGGCATTGGGGGTGTTGGCTCTGAAGGGACATGTACTTCTACTTCCCGGCCTAGCTTTGGGGGCAGGTCAGATTATCGGAGCTTATTTTGGAGCCTCACTCGTTCTTCGCTTGGGAGCCCGTTGGATTAGACCAGTGATAATAATTGTGACGTTAGGGCTAAGTATTGATCTGTTATTTAAGCATTGGGACAAATTGATCGTTTTTTTGAAACATTTAATGGACTTTATCTTTGGTTAATTTCAGAAGAAAAAAATGAACTCTTGATCATCTGAAAAATTTTAATGACGGCAGCTTTTTATGCAATTACTGAGCAACCCTGAAATTTCTTGAAATGCTCGCTAGTCTATTAATTAATATCAATTACTCGTAACCGCAGCGCATTTCCAATAACTGACACCGAACTCAAACTCATCGCCGCCGCAGCTATCATCGGACTAAGCAACAATCCAAACGCTGGATAAAGCACTCCTGCCGCGATGGGTACACCGAGTACATTATAGAAGAAAGCAAAGAAAAGATTTTGCCGAATATTTTGCATCGTTGCATGACTAAGTTTCTGTGCATGAGCTATTCCATTCAGATCCCCCTTTACAAGGGTCACACTCGCACTTTCCATGGCGACATCGGTTCCAGTTCCCATCGCAATTCCAACTTGGGCTTGTGCAAGTGCTGGGGCATCATTAACTCCGTCACCTGCCATGGCCACAATCCGACCCTGGCTCTGTAGCTCCTGCACAATTCTGTGCTTATCCTGCGGCAACACTTCTGCACGGATATCTTCAATCTTAAGCTTTCTACCAATAGCCTCAGCGGTTGTTTTGCTATCACCAGTCAACATAACAAGCTTGATATTATTCTTACGAAAAGACTGAAT
>JAWXBT010000432.1:0-4064 GCA_034440315.1 bacterium | reverse complement strand
GCTTCTAAAAAATGAGTTCTTTTTCACTTACCTTAGAAGCTAAAAGGGATTTAGAAGAAATCCATAACTTTATTGCTTCGGATAATCCAACAATAGCCGCATTTTAATTCGAGAATGAATTCTTAAATTGTTATAGTAATGAAGGTATAGATAAATAGCTTCGATCAGCTCTTCCGAAGTATCAAACCTATCAGGATCGCCAAATTCGATTTTAAATCTTCCAAAGAAAGATTCCTGAGAACCGTTGTAAAAGGGAGATGCTTTGGGAGACATGGAAACCAGGATATTATTTTGAGATAATAGTGGCGCAATACATCGGTATTCACTGCCTTGATCTGAATGAAAATACTGCGGCAGTACTTTTCGATTCTTAAAGGCCATTAAAAAAGTATCGTAGATTAAATCTACGGAATGCTGTTGTTTAACATCAAACCCAACAACTTCTTTCGTATAAAGATCTAAAATTGTGGATAGAAAAACAAAGTTTCCTTTGAAATTTATAAATGTGAAATCCCCAACCCAAATATAGTTTGCAACTATCGGGCATTGGGTCTTGGTAATACATGGAAATTTTATCTCTTAGCCTTTCATCTTTACTCGGCTTTTTAGGCTTGTAGTACAAACTGCTGCGACTAACTCCTAGCCTCTTAGCTATGGCACCTCTTCTTTCCAGAGCCATCTTGGCTAGTTCAACTTTTTTTACCCTTATGACCTTCGTATACTAGTTTTCCAATGATCTCATACAAAATATCACGTTCTTTTTTGACCTTGTTTAGTTCAAGTTCCGTGGCTTCTTTGCATTCACTGTTTCTTCTTTTTATATCGTAAATGGCCTTTGCTTTGATCCCGTACTCTTCCGCTACTGCCTGGACTGACTTTCCGCTTTTTACCTTTTCTAATACTTCTAACTTTATTTCCTGTGTGTATTTGCTACGCATACGCCCCCTTCAACTGCCATTTTATCATGTATATTTTCATACGCGACTTTTTGTCCAGTTTATGGGGTACCGATCAACAATCAGCGGATCTCGCCTGCATTCTAAAAAACAAGAAGACTCGCAGAAGGTGGCAATCGGCAAAGTTTCTATACTTTGTGGACCCTCTATCTTGCCGTGATGTCTCAGAATTAAGGGAAAAAAGCAGCAAAATCACATAGTTTATTATTTTAAGCATAACTACATAGTCATTTTTTTGATCTTTATCTTACTTTTATACGAGTAGCCTGCGTGAATTTATAGGTTTTTAAGTTTCACGTTTTGATGGGTGCTTAATTGCATTATTCAACACGTGTAACTTTCCAAGTTTTTTCTACCAAGATCACCCAAGGAGGGTTGATTCAAATGGAGATGGATCACAACCGTGGCCGTGCCTTTGTTTGGCTCGTGCTGTTGATCGTCATCGGTCTGATCTTCGTTGTTATGATCGCGGTCTTTTCGAGCTCTTCCAAGCATGTCGAGGTGTCCAAGGCTGCTGCCAGCGATACCTCGATCATCGAGAAGATGTCTTTGGCGGAAGAGATCAAGGATCAAGATCAGAAAGTTATCGATGCTGCCAAAGGCAAAATTGATTTCAGAGATGCCTTCGATCTGAATGCCAAACCCTCTGAAAAGAGTGAAGAGAAAGAGGCACTGCCTCAGCTCGTGGGTCCGAATGAGGGCTTGCATCCTCTTTACTACATCGCCTTCTTGGCTGGATCGGACGGAGCAGTTCCGATCGTTCCCGAAAAAGGAAAAGGCAGCGTTGCCAAAGCCATTGCCCAAGGTCGACTTCTCATGGGCTTTGAATGCAAAGCACTTCGAGGATTCCTAGATGCTGCGATCCTAAAAAAGGAGATCTCGATCGATGTCCTTGAAGGACTCTTGATCGATTCCTACAGCAACAACAAGGAGACATTTGAGGCTCAAGTGATTGCGGCCTGCTGCCTCCTTTTGGAAGCAAAAGGTAAGGAATTCGATCCTGTCGATTGGAGCAAGATCGAAGCAATGCGTTCTGGAACTGATCCTTGCTTCAAGGCAATCTGTGATCCGGCTCAAAATCCTTCCGATGTCGCTGATTCATGGGTCGTGTATCGTCAGATTACTTTCGTCAAGCGAGGGTAGTCAGATGTGCATTTCTAAATGGTAGTGCCCTGTTTTAACAGAAAAGGAGAACCTCACGCAGGCGCTCTACCAATTTATTGAACAGTAGAGATCACTTTTCAAGAAATTATTTTTCTTAGCACCGATCGAGTAGCACCGATCGAAGGTCGGGCGTAGTATAGTAACTTTCAAAAGTCTTTGCGGAAAAGCAAAGACTTTTGAAATTTAATATCCCCCGGAGGGATAATAAATAGTGTTTTTCATTTTCAAAAATTATAGCTAACCCGAAGGGTTAACAAGAAACAAGATTTAACTTAGTCTGCATTGCCATATCTTGTGATTCGGCAAAGACTTTTGAGAAACACTATAGAACAATCAACCTTCATTTCTCTCAATAATTCTTCTTAAGCTCGTTCGATCCATGCCCAATTCTTGTGAAGCTTTCAATTGATTTCCCTGATTTCGAGCGAGTGCATGTTTGATTAGGTTACTTTTAAAATCCTCAACTTGAGAGTGAAAATTTTGTAAAGTTTGAGAATTCTTACTCAGATTGCCAATCTCTAGATCTCTATATGCAATGAAGTTTCGTCCCTCAAATTGAGCTCTATACGCAGCGCCTTCAATAACAGCCTGTAACTCTCGAATATTACCAGGCCATTTATAATCATGAAGCTTTGAAATTGCAGTATCTTCAAGTTCGAAAACAGAAACACTTTCAGATTCGCGTAGGTTAGTTAGGAAATGTTCAGATAATTCCTTTATATCGTGAATTCTTTCTCGAAGAGCTGGAACATGAATTTGAGCATGCGCAATTCTATGATAAAAATCTAAACGCAATTTTTTTGATTCTATTGTTTTTGACAGATCGTTATTAGTTGCTGAAATTAAACGAAAATCAGCTTCCAGTTCTTGATTAGATCCGACAGATCTATAAATCTTTTCTTGCAAGACTCCCAATAGAAGCACCTGATTTTCATTTGGCAGCTCATCGATCTCATCAAGAAAAAGTGTCCCTGCACGACTCTCGGAGATTAATCCATGTCTACTTGCTTCTGCTCCAGTGAAGGCACCCTTTACATGCCCAAAGAGGTCACTATTAACTAAATCAAAAGTTGCATAGCTAGGTTGGTAACGAACAAATTTTTGAGCAGAGCGCTTACTGAGCTTGTGTATGGCTAAGGCACATAAACCTTTGCCTGTTCCAGTTTCCCCTGTAATGAGAATTGATTGATTATTCGAAGCCGCATATTGAATCTCAGCGCGAAGCTTTTTTGCAAGATCGCTACTTCCGATAATATTAGAAAGAGAAGGTTGTTGTAGTTTTTGATTCAGTTCAGCAAAATCTCTTTTTAAGATAGCCTGACTGACACCATCTTTAATAAGTGCTGATAAATGTGAAATGTCAGCGGGTTTTTCAATAAAACTAGAAGCCCCGAGTTCTAAACATTTTATTCCAGCTTTAGGAGAATCTACGCCAGTAAGAATGATCGCTCGCATGGTTGAGTCGATCTTGAGTGCTTCTTTTAGTAAATTAAAACCACTTTCTGGGCCTTCTAATTCATTGAGACAAAGATCCGTGACTAAAACTTGGGGAGATTTTTCCTTTATTAATTGCAAAGCCATCTCTGCTTTAGTAGCGGCATTAAAAGAAAGATCTGGAATTGTTGCCTTCAGGGCCCTAACCAGGCTCAGTAACGCGTCTTCATCATCATCAACAAGTAAAATGTTTTTAGTTTTGTTCATGAGTTGCGCAAGGGAAATTTAATAGTTATTGAAAAAATATTTTCTAAAATTTCTATTTTTGTTTCGGCACATGATTGTAAAATAAGAATATCAACAATCGCTGGTAAGGGTGAGTCTATATTTAAAAAATTATTAAAAATGAGCGGTAAAACTAACAAAGGCATTATGGGATTGATTAAGATAACAAAGGTAATAAATTCAGCTTGAGGAACAGCATGAAGAGGAATAAACCTTAATACATAG
>JAWXBT010000431.1:0-3315 GCA_034440315.1 bacterium | reverse complement strand
GGAGTTCACTAGTTAAAACAATTTTCTGATGATCTGACATAACGCTTGCGTCGCTCAAAAGTAAAAATTCAGGGTCTAGCAAGACGGCATTATCAAAAAACGAAGCATCTATGCTAGCCAGCCAAGCACCAACTTCATATAGCTGAGGGATAACCTGAAATACACCGATCTCTAAGGGATCTTGAAACAAAAAACTTTTAATTTGTTTCCAAGATAATTTATGTCTTACCAAATATCTTGCAGCTAAGAATTCACCATAAGTTTGGTGGGCCCAGCCTATTTTTCCATCTCCTCGAGCTGAAAAGAGACCTGTATTTAAGACTTCTTTGATTTGCTCATCACCTAACGCAACAGGTACTGCATCAACAAACTCGTTACCATGTAATTCAGCAATTCCGATCTCACCCTCTAATAAGTTGCTATCGTTTTCGATGACTATAGTTGGTTTATCGCCTACAAGCATGGCAACAGCTATTCTTTCAGCGACAGCAAGCCGTTGCTGAAGATTAAGCGTTGGTTTAACGGCTGGGTTATCTCGTGGTTCTTGAGCTAACAACTCACACCCTTTTGCATATATATCAGATTTTTTGTCTGGAAGTTGTCCTAGTTCCTGGAAAATATCAATAAGAAAGTTAAGTGTTAATGGCTTTCCCGCAAGGCCACTTACTCCTTTGCTATGCACTTCTGACATAAATTTGTCTTTATCAATTCCACGCGCAAAGGCAGCAGCCTCTACGTCTTTTTTCGTCAAAGGGCAAAGTACTTGCTTCTGCCACTTCCCATCTCCCCAGAGTGCTACCAGACTTCCTTCCATATAGGATGGCCATAATGCAGTTCGACAAGAGATTCTTAAATAGAGATTAGCTATTTGAGTACAATTATCGGAGAGGAGTTTTGAAAAGTAGTTAGCAAAATTAAGAAAAAAAGACGTTCCTACATCAAAACTGTCTAGAAATAAGTAGAGAGGTTCTCCCTCTTCAGCCCAAGCTAGAAATTTGCTGTTTTTTGTTAACTGCTCAATAAAGTTATCTGGAGTCATTACATCTTGAAGTTTAAGTAAAAGCGTATGCTCTTCGCCTTTTGCTGCAGAAGTGGCAGAGGATAGGTCTTCGATTTCGGTACTCTTACCAATACCTGGCTCACCCAATAAAAAAAGACAGTTAACATTAGCGAGACTTTCAAGAATAACTAAATTGGGGTTAAAGTACTTTCCAAATTTGCTAGTTGGATCTTCGAGGAAGCCGCGATCATCAAGGCTAATGCAACCTTCAGGAGGAGACCAATAACGTGTCCATTGATATTTTATTTTAATCTTCATATCTGATGCGTCTTGTCAGAATAAACGTGCTTGATTGACAGTCTGTATTCTCTTAATTATAAGCTATTTAATGGAATTATTCTTGCGCTTTCTGGAGTGCGCCATGTGGCGCAGAATGTGGGATGAATGAGGTTATTTTCTAAATTTGGGGTGAAGTACAATCATCGTCAAGACGCCAAGTCCGCTTGATCTAATGAAAGGTAAGTGAGAAATGGCAAATGTAGTCAACATTACTGGTCCAGACAGTCAGGGGCACTACAAAGGGCACCTTGACAATGGCAACACAATGACCTTTGGTCGTACTGATCCGTCGAACACCAGATGGCATGATCCGAACGACAAGGGTCGCTACTGGTATGTCTCGATTGACACGAGGCGTGACCACACCACCTTCATCGTGGAAACGCGGGGAGGAGGCGTCTGGACGCCTCTCTTTTATTTCTAAATCAGCACAAAAAGATAAAAGTAGTTATCATCATGCTCGTACTTTAGTTCTAAGTCTCGGGAAACAACATCTTCCAAATCAATGTCGTCGACAACGAAATCGCTTGAATCACCTGGGAGGTGGTAAACATGTCCTCCCGTCAATTTTAGTGCCTCTCTTAGTTGTTGTTGAAACTGGTATTCAGCTTTTATTTCCAGATAAGGCTCACGACTTACATGATCGTAAAGAGAGAATGCTGAGCCAATCACCATTATGGTATTCTGTTTTGTTTTCACAAGATAAGGATAAAAGGTTACTTGTTCTTGGAAAGAAGTCTCTTTGGACTTTTCACTTTTTTGTTGGGAAACCTCAACATCTTGTTCGTTCTCTACACTTACAAAAAACTCTTCAGTTGGCATTTCGCTTATCTCAACTGGTTGTGAATAAAAAAACTTCTTGAAAACAATCGCTACTCTCGCAGAAGTAGTAGGTTCTTTTTTTTGTGATTGGCTGGCAGAAGGCATAGATGTATTATACTACCTTCTAAAGGGGGAAACTAAGCTGGTTTTCGTCAAACATATAACTCTGGTATAATTTTCTAACACCCTCCCGTACTCGACCCCAAGTTTTTAAGCTCGGGCAAATACATCAAAGTAATGCACCCCAAAATCGTGTCCAAACTTTTCATGATATGATTAACTCATGAAAAGCAAAGGACGAATACTACATGCTAAAGCTGCAAAGGCTCGTGAAAGTGAACAATTTTCCCAGTCATTAACTTTTAATGATGATGCACTTTTTGCATATGATGCGGCTAATGATGCGTTGGGATTTTCAGAAGGAATTGCTTGTCGCTCTATTAGTCTAAGAGTATATGCAAATCTGCACAACAGTAGAAGAATATTAACCTTAGCTAAATATGAAATGATGGCATCTGTAGATTTAGCAAGAGAAAGTGGCATCAGAGAGTTCCTTGCTTTACCTCTTTATAATCTAGCGCAAATTAAAGAAGATTTAGGTGAATTTGATGATGCTGTAAAAGATTACAAAGAAGCTGTAGGTATCATGGAGAAAAACCCTCCTGAGGCACATAATAGGCCATCTGTATTAGCAAATATGAGAGTTCATTTAGCATCCTGTGAATATAAGGCTGGAGATAAAACGGCTATGAAAAGAGCAAAAAAAGCTTTAAAAGAACTTGAGGTATCAGAAGAACCTGATAAATATAGTAAAAATGCTTGGGTCTCTGGTGGCTACATGAGAATAGCCGACGCAATAAAAAAAGACTATCCAGATGAAGCAAGAAATATTTTGGCAAAAGCCAAGGAGGTAATCGATTCAAACCCCGATTTAACTCTTAGAAAAAAGCAGTGGGATAAGTTATCAAAGTCGATTTAAATTATTTGGAATGCTTTCTTGTAAAAGAAGAGAAAATATTCTAAACTTTTCAACATACGCACTATTCAGCAAGTATGCTCCTGTTTATTTCACTGCATTTAACTTTTTTGAAAAGCTATACGAAAGTATAAATAAAAAAGAGGAATTAATTAAAACTTTATTTACTAAGCCTTGT
>JAWXBT010000430.1:0-3584 GCA_034440315.1 bacterium | reverse complement strand
CGGCTCTACTGTAACCTAAATCTCTAGTGAGACTTTTGCGGACGATATCGCCATCTAAAACTTCTACTTTGTGTCCCTGCCGCCGTAAAACTTTAGCCAATTCAGTGCTAATTGTACTTTTGCCTGCACCGCTTAAGCCCGTGAACCACACGGTAATGCCATCGTGTATCATATGAATTCCTTCCTAAAACTGTAATTGTCGATGTTGTGTGCTGTGCCAGTTAACTGTCTGTAAAATCCTGCATTCACAGTTGTGGAACTGGCGATCGGCTCTTGATAGTTATTCTTTCGGGGGTTTGCTGTCAGATCCGGGTTAAATTTGGCAAGGATGTGGGTTGAGAATTATTGTGGAGAGGAGAAAGAGGGGCGATCGCTATTTTCAAAGTTAACGAAAAAATTAGATCGGGAGGCGAGTACACTTTTTAATCGGAAAATCTACATCCTTTGTCTGGCAGGTTCCGGAGCGACTGCCCAAGTTGCTGTATTAGGTGACAATACTTAAGGTCAACAAACAGCGATTTCATGTCAACTGCCACCAAGCAACCAAAGGTGAGCGCGATCGTTCCCGCCTACAACTGTGCCTGCTACATCGGGCAAACAGTGGAGAGTGTCCTGAATCAAACTTATCCTAACTGCGAAATAATCGTGGTAGATGATGGCTCGACAGATGACACCCAAAGCATTTTGCAGCCTTACTGCGATCGCATTCGCTATATTTATCAGGAAAATCAGGGAGTCGCAGCAGCTCGCAATCGCGGCATTCAGGAAGCTAGGGGCGAGTTCATTGCCTTTCTAGACCACGATGATTTTTTCCTACCTGATAAATTAGCAACACAAGTAGCTTGTTTTCAAGTTCAACCGGAACTGGGAATCGTCCATAGCGGCTGGCGTCGAGTCGATTGGCGGGGTGAAACTTTAGGGGATGTAGAACCTTGGCAAAAAGCACCGAATTTAGATTTAGAAGAGTGGGTGCGATGGAAGCCCATCCTTCTAAGTGCGATGATGTTTCGTCGAGAATGGTTGGAGCAAGCTG
This sequence comes from bacterium, assembly GCA_034440315.1. Lineage (GTDB taxonomy): Bacteria > Bdellovibrionota_C > UBA2361 > UBA2361 > J135 > JAWXBT01. The sequence continues at coordinate 2,551 of JAWXBT010000430.1, read as the reverse complement.
GTGGTTTAGACACTCGATTTCAACAGGTTTGCGATCTCGACCTCGCCCTGCGTTTGACGCTCATGGGTTGTCAAAGTGCCTGGTTGCATCAAATAACCGTATGCTATCGGGAACACGATCGCAATGAATCGCGAAAAACCCCTCTACAAGCTCAGGAATCATGGACTGTACTGGATAAATTTTTTGCTCTTCCACAGATACCGGAATCAATACGCAAACTAGAAAATCATTACCGTTACTACACTCTCGTTTGGAGCGCGTGGCGACTGTATGACACTGGGTATATTTCGGAAATGGTTCCCTACCTAGAGAAATCTCTCAGCTATACGCCGTATTCACTCACAAAAACTGTATCCGATTGGCTCAAAAGTTTTATGAGATATACCTCAGAATGCGGCTGCGAACTGGATGTCTTTTCTTTGAGCAATTCGCGAGAGTGGCAACAGGTGATGAATTGTCTCCTCAAATTTTGATCTGAAGCTAAATCCCGTCAGAGCGAAAGCAACAAATTATCAATATAGCAACCGCCACATCGGGCGCGGACATAAATAAGCTGATGAATATATCCGCTTTTGAGCCACCATAAACGATGTAACTGTCAACTGATATTTGCAAATTCACAAATTTTCCTAAAATTTACTCCGGATACAGGACACTCAACCCGTAGATATTAACAGCACTTACGCACTTACTCTAGATTTAGAGTACGCAGTGCGCAACTTACCGCTATAAGTACCTTGTCAAACCACTTTTTGCGTAATTCATAATCAATCAAGATTCCTAAATAGAGGAGATGCACAAAAAAATGAAAAACAAAATCTTTTTTATTCATATAGGAAAAACCGCAGGATCTTCTTTTAATGCCTTCTTAAAAGAAAATCTTAGAGGAGAAGAACACTGTGAAAATTATCTTGAGCCAGGTAATGTATTCACAAGGTTAGATTATCTTAAATCTCTTGATTATATATCAGGACATATTACTTTAGATGTCTTTGATAAAAACTTTTCCAGAAAAGAATATTTTTTAATGACGTTTTTAAGATCTCCACTTAACCAATTAATTTCTAATATTAATTGGCTGATTCATATCTATGACATTAGTCCTAAATTTTTTGCAAATCATCCCAAGCACATACAAGAAATATCCCTAGAGTTAAGATCGTTAAATTTATACGATCCTGATTCTTTTATAAATGCCTTAAATAAATTTCAAAATTTATTTAAAAATAATCAGTCTCGGTATTTTGGTTTGCCACCTTTTCTAGGTGATGTAGAAACAATAATAGGCAAAATTAAAACTCTAGACTTGGTGGGGATTACAGAAGATTACCAAGGTGCTATAGATAATTTTATCCGTCTAAGAAAATTAAATTTCAAGCCAAAATTACATCAAGAAAACCGCAATCTTTCTTACAGAATAAATAAAGATATTTTAGATAACCAAATAATAGCTGAATTTATTCAGGAATACAATCAAGTAGACATACTTGTTTACGAATATTTCTTGCGTAGGAATCAGACAAACAGTTCATATACAGCAACAAAAATAGACCAGTGTACTCAATCAATAAATTTAAGAGAGGTGCACCAAAAATCAGAAAATTTAGAAAATCTGTTGAAGGAAACTCAGGAGGAACTGGCACAAGCCGATTTTCAAGTACACAGAACTCAGTGTTACTTTCAGCAGTATCAGGCTCAGGCACACCAAGCTCTAGCCTTATTGCAAACATCTCAGGTCCAACTGCACCGATCGGTAACTTTATTACAAACATCCCAGGCGCAATTGCACCAGAGACAAGATGAATTGGCACAAATTCAAGCTCAACTACAACAGGCTCAAAAAGAGCGCGATCAGTACCAGTCTCGGCTAAATCTGATGCAGTGTGAACTGGAGCGATCGCAATTTCAGTTAGCGATTACCAGCCAAACCAATGAACCGAGCCAGGTGCAATACAAACTTCTAGTATGGGATGGATGGCAGGCCTATCAAAAAGGCGAACTGATTAAAATGGCTGAGTACCTCCAGCAGTCCTTAAAATATACTCCTTTCTCAAAAACAAAAACCATCTCGAATTGGTTAAAGAGTTTTGGCGAATTTTCCTTAGAGAAAGGGGAAAAACTAGATAGTCACTCTCTCAGCAACACAGCAGAATGGCAACAAGTGGTGAATCGAATACTTGGCAAAAATCCGGTTGATTTTTTCGATTCATCAATGGTTAAGACTTTATCGTAAACTATTATCCAAAGAATAATCACAATGGAAAAAATCACCTTTCTGGAAAATCTCGATGTCCGCTTGTCAGAATTGGACTCTAAATTGCTATGGGGGTATGCGATAGACTTCCCCCGTGTGGGAACGCAGACCAATCCCTACGCTATTGATATTAGAGGATGGGTGTTGGGTAAAAGCTCTCCGGTTGTTGCAGTTGAATTGGTCAAAGATCATGCTGTGAGATACCTCCACAAAACAAATGATCCAATAGCTATGTGGGTTTAGCGAAAATTTCCACAAACCATTTTTGAAGATTGGGGAGGCGATTAATCTGGGTTT
>JAWXBT010000429.1:0-15522 GCA_034440315.1 bacterium | reverse complement strand
TGAGCATTGTAGCTGGTGTTTTTCCATTTCCTCCAAGAGAAAGATTGCCAATACTAATAACAAAAAGTTTAGATCGGTAAGATTTAAAAACTTTTTTATCAAAGAGATAATTTCTAATCCTCACAATCAAAGTAAAGATCATTGATAACGGCCACAACAATGGAAAACAGATACGTTTAATCACTCTTATGACCCTCCAACATTGGATTTAGAACCTTTAGAACCTTATCCTTAGCTCCTTTGAAACTCTCAAACACTATTTTTGATTGCTGACCTATTTTTATAATCTCTGTCGGCTCTTCAAGAAGTTTTCTTAGAACACTCTTTGCTTGCTCTACATTATTAACATCTAGCAGTCCCGAATTGGCTTTCAATTCTTTAACAATTTCTCTAACTGAAAAAATTGAAGGACCCATGCATAAAGCCACTCCATAAGCTGCAGCTTCTAATGGATTATGCCCTCCATAATTCCCAATGCTTCCACCTATAAACGCAAGATCAGAAAAAGAATAACACTTTTCAAGCTCTCCTAGAGTATCAAGAAGAATAATCTGATTTTTCTTATCAAGCAGATCTTGAATTTTGGACCATTTAGTAAATGGCATTTGATAACTATTTAATGCTTCAGCGAAAAACTGAAATTTTTCTGGATGTCTAGGTGCAATAATTACACCGATTCTCCCATTAAATTTTGCTAAAATCTCCTTAATCGCAGGGAACCAAATAGACTCTTCCCCAGGTCGTAGTGAACCAAGAGATACAATCAATTGATTTGTTGAAAAAAAACTTTCTTTTAGTTTTTTTCTCAAAAGAGTATCTTTCACTATAGGATCAAAATCATATTTGGAATTGCCTGTTAAAATAATTTGATTTGCATTAAAACCTAAATCTAAAAATCTCTCTTTAGAAATTTGATCGGCAGCACAAATTCTTTCGAAACTAGAGAGTAGATCTCGAAAAAACCAACGAAATCTTTTATATGTTGGCCAGGAAGAATCGGAAATTCTACCATTTATTAAAACTGATTTAATATTCCTCTCCTTAACGAACCAAAGTAATGCTGGCCAAATTTCAGTTTCCGAAACGATTAAAATTTTCACATTTATATTTGAAATTGCATGTGCATAAAAAATGCCAATATCTAGTGGCAACATTCGAGGAAAATCACATTTACCCTCAAGAAACTCTCTTCCAGATTGAGTAGTTGTAGTGACTAAACTTTTCAATTCTGGATAATTTTTTTTAATTTCTAAAAGAATAGGCAAGATTCCTCGAAGTTCTCCAAGGGATGAACCGTGAAACCAAACAATAGCTTGTGATGTCTCTAGGCCCCAAAAGCCTAACCGTTCTTTTAAATACTTTCGACCTCTTGGAATCAGCAAAAAGCCTAAAATCCCAAAAGGTAATAATATAAAAAAGATTATGCGATAAATAAATTTAATCATACTGAAAGGAATCAGCTAATGTTTGAGATTCGTTGAGTGCCTGATTTAACTCATTCAGCATTCCCACGATATTTTCGTCTGATAATTTCTGTTTAATCTCTATGGGTTTACCAACAACAAAAACTGCCTTAGAGAAAGGCTTTGGTAAAATCATTCGATCCCAACTTGAGAATTGCCAATATTTTTCTGAAGAAAATGTGATTGGAAATATCTTTACACCTGTTTCATAAGCAATTTTTAAGGCACCGGGTTTGGCTTTATAAATAGGCCCCTTTGGACCATCTGGAGTTATACCTATACTATAACCATCTTTTAACTTTTGGATTAGCTCCTTACTTGCTTCCTTACCACCCTTACTAGATGATCCAGCTACGGAATGAACACCTAATACTTTTATTGCCATTGCCATAATTCGACCATCCGTATGCTGGCTTATCAGAGAATAAAGAGCATTTTTATTTTTCGATTTACTTCTCCAATAGATCGTTGGAATCATAAGTTGACGACCATGCCAAAAAAGTAAAATTTTCGATGGTCTATCAAAAACGTCAATACCTTCTTCGGTTAATATCAACTCTCTCCAGCGTAAAGAAGAGCTAATAAGATTTAATAATACAGCACCCAATGTGCCCAATACTAATATCTTTAACTTAATAAATAGATCTTTCATCACCAAAACCTTGATCCTGATTCCCAGAGGAGAATTGTAATGAATAAAGTTTGAAGTACTCACCTTTTTGAGAAATTAACTCTGCATGAGTTCCTCGTTCTATAATTTTCCCATCAATCATAACTAAAATTTCATCAGCATTGTGAATAGTTGTGAGCCTGTGAGCAATGATTACACAAGTTCGATTTTTTTGCAGGGCATCTAAACCAGCTTGCACTTCCCTTTCTGCCTTATTGTCGAGAGAAGCGGTTGCTTCATCTAAAATTAAAATTGGAGCATCTTTTAAAATTGCTCTGGCAATAGATATTCGCTGCCTTTCTCCTCCAGATAATGAATAACCACCCTCGCCAACAAGGGTATTAAATCCATCCTTTAATCTTATTATAAAATCATATGCATTAGCAGCTTTGGCAGCTTCTTCAATTTCTTCTTTTGAAGCTCCCTCTTTCCCGTATTTTATGTTGTTGTAAATTGTATCATTAAAAAGAAACGTATGCTGACCTACCAAAGCAATTCTTGATCTAAGTTGAGAAATACTAACATCCTTAATATTAATTCCCCCGATAGTTACAATACCATTAGTGGGATCAATAAATCTGGGAATTAGATCAATTAAAGTAGATTTACCAGCACCAGAAAGACCAACTAAGGCTACTTTTCTACCTTCCGCAACTTCTAAACTGATTCCAGAAAGAACTTCTCTAGAATCAATATTGTATGAAAAATTAACATTTACTAACTTAATGCAGTTACCGTTGCCTAGGAGTTTTACCTCAGAAGGTTCCAAAATAGTTGGGCTAGTATCAAGAATCTCAAATATTCTCTCAGCACCTGAAAGACCTTGCTGAATTGTAGAACTAATTCGAGTTAATTTTTTAAATGGATCATATAAAAGAAAGACTGATATCAAAAATGCAATAAAATCGCCTTGGGTTCGAATCCCATTGATAACTGAGACTCCGCCATAGAAAATAATTCCTGCAATAGCAAAACTTGCAAGAACTTCGTTTACGGGACCTGTCGCAGCTCTAACTTTTTCTGACTTAAGAAATGTCGACGTTAGTTCACTATTTTTTTGCTCAAACCGCTGAATCTCAAAATCCTCTCGACCAAAGGCCTTAACAACTTTCTGTCCAACTATGCTTTCATTCAGAACTGAACTTAGTGCACCGATGGCTTCTTGCCCTTTTTTACTTAATTTACGCATTCTCCGACCAAATTTATATACAGGAAAGATTCCAATTGGCAGAACAATTAAAGCTATAAAGGCGAGATTTGCATCTAAATAGATCGCAGCACAAATTAGAGCTATAATCCTAATTGAGTCTCTTAAAACAGCAGCGGCAGCGTCTGTTAAAAGAGTTTTTACTAAAACTACATCACTAGTAATCCTTGATAGAATATTAGCTGAAGAATTATTTAAGAAGAATCCTCCCGAAAGTTTTAAAATATGTTTGTTGATATCGTTTCTAATATCTTTAACGACATTATGACCAACTTTTGACATGAGATACTGTTGTCCAAAGTCAGCACCTGCTCTTAGTAGAGTAAAACAGATTATAATTGCTGTTAGAGCATAAAGAAGGTTCAATTGGTGATTTTGAAAAACACCGTCAAGAACGGTTTTTAATAAGATAGGTAAAGCTCCATCGGTCGCGCCATAAAAAACCATAAAGAAAAGTGCAACATAGAAATTTTTGGAATACGGGCGAACATATGAAGCAACCCGTCGATAAATTTCCTTTTTATTAACATAATTTTTCATGGTATTTAGTGCTAGTTCCGCACAACGATCATATGCAGACAAACTTGATTCTTGATCTATTCTAAGTTTCTCTCTTAAAAGGCGAAAACGCCTTAACATTTCCTCTTTACCTTGATTATTAAAAAGAATGTCTTCGATGCTTTCTTTAATTTTTTTCGGATTAAACTCAGATTGTAATAACTCTTTAACAGTACCAGGAATTAAAACATTGACAGGAGAGTACTCTTTTAAGGAAACGGCAGATCTAACAATTATCTCAGTAACTTTTGATACTTTAAAAAACATTACAAATGGCAACTCACTTAAGGCTGCTTCAATATTAGATGTACCTGATTTAATTAACCCGCAATCTGAATATTTAAGAATTTCTTGTGAGGCATTTGATACAAATTTAATCCAAGAGGGATCTGAGCCTAACTCAATTTCCATCTGTGTTATTGTTGTCTTTGGAATACCCACTGCAATTGATACAATTACTTGAATTTCTGGATGTGTTTCTCTTAGGAGCCTTAGTCCTTTAATACCTTCTTTAAAATGTCGTGCTACTTCTCCCTTACGACTTCCGGGAAAGAATGCAATTGTAGGCCTCAAAGGATCTAAGTTTTGACTCCTTATAAATTGAGATTTTAAACTTTCAAAATTTTGTATAGAAGATCTTTCAACAATTTCATCCGCCCAAGGATTACCTACATAGCAAACATTTTTGACCTTTAAATCTTTAAGATACTGCTCTTCATACGGATAAATTACGCAGTTTAAATCTACATATTTCCTTAAAAGATTTACTCGAGATTTTCTCCAAGCCCAAACTTTTGGAGTAACAAAGTAAAGTACAGGAATTCCCAAAGATTTAGCATATTTTGCTAATCTCAAATTAAAATCACCAAAATCAACTAGGATCAGTAAGTTAGGTTTCGATGAGGCTAGAGCCTTTTTGAGTCTCTTTAAAGCAGCAAATGTTCTTGAAAGTTGAGGTCCTAGCTCACTAAATCCCATCAAGCTGCCAACTGTTTCAATATTCTCTAAAAGCTCGCAGCCACTCGCATGTAAGGCTTGACCTCCCATACCTTTAAAAGTAGTTTCGGAATTACGGCATTTGATTGCGCTCACTAAACCAGCTGCTAAAAGATCGCCAGATGGTTCACCTGCACTAATAAAAATTAGTTTTGACATTCGTTTAAAGTTCAGGAGGTTTTAATTGAAGTAGCCTACCTGTAACAACCTTAAAATAACCCAATAACACAAATAAAATCAAATCGTTAAATATTGCATCCTGCCTTACAGACTGGCATAAACTAGAGGTTCTATAGTTATCCCTCCGGGGGATTGTATGTCCAAATTAGGATTTTCTTTCGGAAAGTTATTTTTGGACTTACGATATATTTAATTATCTATTCATTTATGAAGAAAATCATTCTATTCGGACTTGGGTTTATTGTCTTAGCTTTTATCGCTATCTTTGGTTATGCAGCCATAAACGCTAATTCTCTTATTGCTACTTATAAACCAGAATTGGAAAAAATGGCTTCTAAGGCAATGGGCACAAAGTTAGCTCTCGGAGAAATAGGAGTCTCCTTCTTCCCGTCTCTAAAAATTCATATTCAAGAGATTTCTTTGGCAGAGAAACCAAATGCGGAAGATTTTCAACTCAAAAATCTAGATTTAAATCTTTCTTTAAAAGATCTTCTTTTTGGAAAACTCACTCTTACTACACTTAGTATTGATCAACCGATTGTTACACTTTTGAAAGTTGGAGATAAATATAAAATTGCTGGACTGCCCGAAGCAAAAGAAAAAATTGAAACTTCTGCATCAGAAGTAATTGCTTCAACTACCAATGTAGACTCTCCGAAAACTGAACAAACTAAGGATCTGCCTGTTACTATTAAACTCGAATCTTTGAGTATTAATAAAGCTCAAATTAAACTTATAGATCAAAAACAACAGTATGACTTAGCAACTGTTTCTATAAAAACAGGTATCTCGATTGAGGACGGAAAACTTCAAATCTCTGGACTTACTGTTAACAGTGAAGAAATTTCACCCCCTGGCTCTGAAATAAAAATCAAAAATTTAAATCTTTCTGGAAGTATCACAGGAGATATTAAATCTAAGAGCTTCATTGTGGATCTCTCTCCAGTCAATTTTGGAATAAATGCTGCACCGCTAAGCTTGACCGCTCATGTTGAATTGAAAGAGAATACTGTCAACGTAAATGCCATACATCTAAATGGTTTTTCTGGAAGTGTGGACCTGTTAGCAAATCTTAATTCAAATAATGGCAACTTATCATTAGAAACAAACGGAACTGGCCTTGATATTGAAACAATATTAATAGCATTAAAGCCATCGATCCCAGCAGCTTTTAGTGGCAAAATTTCAACCTTCTCCCTAAAGGTAGATGGCAATACAAAAACTAACTTACCAAATTCCCTTCAAGGCAAAGGATCTCTTTCGATTTCTGAAGGTAAAATGATTGGATCAAACTTAGCTGGAGATGTACTAAGTGCAATTTCAAACCTTCCATTCTTATCTGGGAGTTTATTCTCTCAAGTATCAGAGTCGGATCAGGAGAAACTGAAAAGCAAAGAGACAGAAATTAAAACTCTCTCTGCTAATTTTACAATAAACAAGGGATCTCTCACTACAAATGATTTCGTTCTTGCGAGTTCAATTTTTTCATTATCTGCGCAAGGTAGTGTTGGGTTCGATGCAAATCTTAACCTAAAATGCCAAATGTCATTTAACCAACTCTTCTCTTCCGCTATTGTATCTAAAGTCAAAGAACTTCAATCTGCATTAGATGAAAATGGACAATTAGTTATCCCAGTAACACTGACTGGAAAGGCTCCTATGATAATTGTAGCTCCAGATGTTTCCGCACTCCTTAAGATTGGATTAAAAGGTGCTGCAACAAAAGCTCTTACTGATCTTCTGCAAGGCAACAAGAGTGGAAAAGGATTGGGTGGATTGTTGGGTTTTTAAAATAAAATACTTAATTAGTTGAAAGTTCTTTAGCATAAGTTGAGATTTCTGGATTCACCTTCCAAGATAAATTACTAAGTATCTTGGACTTAACACTAGATCGAATAACTTCAAGTTGATCTGAAAGTCGGCCCTTTAGAGAGCGTAAATTATCAGGTGTTAAATGTCGTTGAGAGTACTTTTCTCCTACTATCTTTTTTAACACCTCTATCCTGAGTTAATATAATTTAAAGAACAATTTATGGAGCATCTTAACTAACTAAGTTTTCTAATTCAAATAAAAACGCAAGTCGAAGAAACTATTACTATAGTGTTTTTCAAAAGTCTTTGCCGAATCACACGATATGGCAATGGAGACCAAGTTAAACCTTGTTTCTTGTTAACCCTTTGGGTTAGCTATGATTTTTAAAAATGAAAGACACTCTTTATCATCCCTTTGGGGTATAGTAACTTTAAAAGCCTTTGCTTTTTGGCAAAGACTTTTGAAAGTTACTATATAGCCCCTTGAGACTGCAATGTAACAGGTTCCTTGTTCTTAAAAATATTGTATGTTTTTAAGATTTCCAAAGCTCTTTTCAAAACATAATCAGATGTCAGAAACTCAGTTAAATCCATAGTCTCAATATCTTTGGCGACTGGTAATTCAGTGGCTACCATGCCTTTCTTTGGATTTTTATTCTTATCAATTTTTCTGCCTGATGGATTTTCAATTGCTCCTGGTAAATCACTTTCCCTTACTCTTTCTCCATCGAGTGCAGGCAACTCTTTCTTTTCTTCCTCCTTAACCTCTATATCTGGCTCAATTCCAGTTGCTTGAATAGAGCGTCCGCTCTTAGTGTAATAAAGTGCCGTAGTTAATCTTAATGCTGCGCCACTATAAAGGGGCAATACGGTTTGAACAGAACCCTTACCAAAAGTTCTTGAGCCAATAATCAGTGCTCTGCCATGATCCTTAAGTGCTCCAGCAACAATCTCACTGGCTGAAGCAGAACCTTCGTTAACTAAAACAACCAATGGATAATCAACTTCAGTGCCTCTTGCATGAGCAAAGAATTTCTTTTTCTGATCTTCCACTCGACCATCTGTATATACGATGACACCTTCTTGTAAAAACAGATCGCTTACTTGGATAGCTTGAGTTAATAATCCACCAGGATTATTTCTTAGATCTAGAATTAAGCCTGAAAGCTCTCCATTGGAAGCTTTCTTTTTAATCTTATCCAGAGCCAGTTTTACTTCATTACCAGAATTTTCCTGAAATTGAGAGAGTCTCAAATACCCAAATCCATTTTCTAAATAACGACTCTTTACACTTTTAACTTTAATTACATCTCGGATAATTGTTACATCAATCAGATCTGCAGCTCCTTTTCTAAGGACAGAGATAGAGATGGGTTCTCCTTTTTGTCCTCGCATCTGTCTAACAGCATCAAGCAATGAAAGATTTTTTGTAAACTTCCCTTCAATCTTAATGATAGCATCACCTGGCTTGATTCCTGACCTCTCCGCAGGAGATCCCTCGATAGGTGCTACAACAATTAAAAGACCATCTTTAACAGTTATCTCAATTCCTAAACCTCCAAACTCACCAGTGGTTTCAACTTGTAATTCTTTGTAATAATCTGAAGTCAAAAAAGCACTATGAGGATCCAGGGTAGTTAACATTCCCTTCACAGCACCTTCCACAAGTTTCTTGGTACTAACAGTTTCAACATAATCACGTTGTACAATTGAAATAACATCAGCGAAAAGTTTTAGCTGATCAAGATCAGGACCTTTCTCATTAGCCACTACATCTGAAACATTTTTAGTTCCAAAAAGAAGAATCGCTCCTAAAAAGAACGAGACAAACATCCACAGGTTAAATTTAGCCTTCAAGTTAAAACTCATCTTATATAAATATTTGATTGCTCTCTTTACAATAACAGTAAAAACTCTATTCTTTCAATATAGTCATAGTACAGCCAAAACTCATTTTGACCCTGTCTAATGGGATTGGTTTAAGCAAAATCTCTACAATTTGCTGTAATAAAGTAGAGGATCTACTGGTTTGCCATTCACTCGAATCTCAAAATAAAAATTTCCTTTATCACTTCCGGAAGTCCCAGTAAGACCTATCTGTTCACCTTCTGCTAAGATCTGATGAAGTTTAACATTCACCGTATCAAGTCTAGCATATAGACTATAGCATCTTTTGCCATGATCAATGATAAGCATTGTGCCGTATCCAGGTAATCTGCCAAAATAAATTACTCGTCCAGCTGTTATAACCCTTACTTCAGATCCCGGTTCTGTCTCAAAGATCAGACCTTTATTCAAAACAAAATCTTTGAACTCGGCATGTTTAAATTTCCCAAATTTTCGTAATACCTTCCCTACTACAGGTCGAGCCAGCACTCTCTTTCCTCTTATTAAGCCAGGCCCAAAAAAATCTTTCATCGCTGGGGTGGTAACTTTATTTTTTGATCCAAAGTCTTTGGAACGAGAGGAAACATTTGAGTTCAATCTAATTGCACCTCCAGATTCAGTAATCGAATTAACAACGGTCTCTAGTCTTAAGGCATGGGCCCTTAATTTTGTTAATAACCCTTCTATTTCTCTTTGTTTTTGTATCTGTTTGCGAGCAAGACTTTCAGTAGTTCTAATTTTTAAATTTAGTTGAGTAGCTTTATCAATTATTTTGTCTTTAAGAATTTTCTGGCCTTTAATCATTTTTTCATATTTCTCTTCTTCTAATTTCTGAGCGGCATGTAATACTGTAATTTTTGAAAATAGCTCTCTATCAAATTTTTCGATCTTAGAAAGTAGATAGCCAAGCTTTGGTAATTCTTCTCTTAGAGAAATTTTTGAAATATAACTTTCAGTTTGATGTCTTTTGGTAAAATATAAAGCTTTAAGTCGTAGCAAAGATTTAGTTTTAAGCTTTTCTTTCTCTTGCTCTAATTTGGCAATTTTATCGTTAGTAACTAACCAATCAGAAAAAAGTATATCAAGTTGACTCCGTAACCTATTTTCTTCCAATCTGATGGCTACCATTTGTTGATTTAGAGTATCAAGATCTTTCTTAATTATTGATTGATCCTTATAAACAACATCAAGTTTTCCACTCTGAGCTTCAATCTGCTTGTTAAGCTCAATTAATTGTTCATTTTTTGGATCTACTGAAATTTCTTGTGCCGAGGATAAGCCTGAAATAGAGAAGAGTAAGATTAGGAGTGCCAATCCTTTACGGGCCTGTTGCGAAACTACCTCTGTTACGAGAAAAGAGAGATTTGAGCCGAGACGAGGAAATCGAGAGAGAAAAAAGCAAGCATATCCAATGTGATATGTTGAGGATTTTCTCTCGATGATTGACGAAGTCGCAGGCCAAAGATCTCTTTTTGCAGTAGGAGAGAGTTTTGCAACAGGCCCTTTAAGCATTACTTAACCTTCTTGTAGCAACATAACTGCTTAGGGCTCCAATAGTTGAGGCGATACTTACTATAACAAGTAAATTTGAAAAATTTAAAAAGACTGGGTTAGGGAAAAGATTTCCTAATGAAGACTGCAAGATTACTTGGCTTGCATAGTAAAATAAAAAATATGCAAATGAGATCGCTATAACTGAAGAAAGTATGCCTTGAGCCAAACCTTCCAATACATAAGGTGCGCCAATAAATGAGCTTTTTGCACCTAGCAGTTCCATAATTTCAATTTCTTGTCTGTGTGCATATAGTCCAAGTTTTGCAGTGTTGAAAATAACAAAACTAACGACAATTAAAGAAATGATTGCGATAAATGGAGAGATTCTCCTAAGAGACTCTCCAACTTTAGCTAAGTATCCCAACCAACTCTTACTGTAGTCGATACGATCCGTTTCAGGAGCTGTGCCAAAATTTAACTCATACTGCTTAAAAGTCTCTTCAAGATTAATTTTATCTTTGAATTTTATCTCGATAGATGTGGGTAATGGATTAGAATCACCAATACCGGATAAAATATAAGCATCTGCTCCAAGTATCGAACGTAGTTCAATTAAAGCCTGTTTCTTGTCAATGAAATTTACAAATTCAACCCTTGGATCAAGCTTGATATTCGAGATCATTGCTTCAAGCTTTTCAGCACTTATATTCTCTTTTAAATAGATTGTTAATAATAATTCAGATGCCTGCTTACCAATAATTCCTTCAATATTTTGAAGTATCAAAATTCCCAATGTCAAAACTAAATATACAACAAATCCTGTAATCACTGATGCAGTAAAAGTTAGAGGTGCCTTTATAATACCCTTAATTGCATAAGAAATATGGTGAAAAATTAAGAACGATTCGGGTCTTTTTGGCAAAGCATCCAGATCCTGCCAAACCCCAACTAGTCTATTCGGATTAACTTCCTTGATAACTTTAGCCGGATCCCCCATTAGTTCAACCCTTTGGCTGTAGGAAAATCTCCGATAATTTTACCTCGATCAAGAACTATAGTTCGAAGTTTCAAATCTTCAATTAAGGGCAAGTTATGAGTAGCTACAATTACAGTTGTGCCACAACGATGGGCATCTAATAAAAGTTCTAAAACATTTCTGCTCATAGCTGGATCTAAATTCCCAGTAGGCTCATCGGCTAAAAGTATTTTTGGTTTTGTTATCAGTGCTCTAGCTATTGCCACACGTTGCTGCTCTCCTCCAGATAAAGTCTGTGGTAAGCTTTCTGTTCTTTCTCCCAAACCAACTGCTTCCAAAATTGATTTTCCAAGTTGCATCATTTTAGCTCTACGAATTCCACGAAGCTCTAAGGGAAATGCTACATTTTCAATCACGGTTCTTCTATTAAGGAGTTTATAATCCTGAAACACTACCCCAATATTTCTTCTTAATAATGCTAGATCGTCAGCATCCAAGCTCGAAATTTTCTTTCCATCAACCTTCAAACTACCCTTGGAAATTGTTTCAGCTCCAAACAAAAGCTTCATAAGGGTTGACTTTCCTGCGCCACTTGCTCCTACAAGAAAGACAAATTCACCTTCCTTGATACTAAGATCGACGCTTTGAAGTGCAACTTGTTTTGGAGGATAAAATTTCTGTACAGCTGAAAACTCAATCATTTTGACTTTTTAAAGAATATAGAAACTGCTACTATACAACTGCTTGAAATTAATAAAAATTCAAACAAATTCCACTCATGTTCCTAGACGTTAAAAATATAATGAAAAAGGAATTTCAAAATTCAATTATCATGGCTAACAGACTAAAAAAGCTGCTGCCATTTCTAATGATTATGATTGTATCATGTAGCAGTAATAAAGCCACTACATACATGAGCCTATCTAGAAGTGAACTAGCTAATATATTAGGAAAAGAAACCTCTTCAGTAAAAGCAAATGGAGATATCTTAAGTTTTGCCCGTAACAACTCGGGCACCGAGGCTTTTGTTACAACGGTCAGGGAATGTGGAGTAAAGCCAGATCCAGCAAATTACTCAGTTGTTAGACAACTGTTTGTTGGTTTTAAAAAACTACGAATAATTAAACAGTCTAAAATTTCAAAAAATGAAGAAACAATTCTGTCACTAGCATCCGCAGAATTTAACAATAAATCTTTGGGAATAATAAGTTACTCTGTGAATTTAAAAGACTGCATTCTTGATGTTGTTTTTTGGACAACTTTAACACCTATAGAGGCAAATAGTGATGATCATTTAATTGCTTCTCTCTCTCATCTAGGAATGAAATTCGAAAAAGTATTTGATGAAACATTAGAAACAATTATTAATAGGAATATCAACTAGTGCCTGCAACATTTTCTAAAGAATTAATATTTAAACCCCTTGGCGAGTATGGTCAATTAATTGCTAGTATCTTTAAGGACCTAGTTACCAAAGGAGTCTCTTTTCGAGAATTCCTCAAACAAGTAGTTTTAATTGGCTATAACAGTTTTGCTATTGTCTTTTTAACCAATATCTTTACTGGAATGGTGCTGGCACTACAAACAGCTCATGGCCTCGAGCGATTTGGTGCTAAACTATATGTAGGCAATATAGTCTCATTAGCACAAGTTCGAGAGTTAGGTCCCGTCTTAACTGCAATTATGTTATGTGGACGCGTTGGTGCCGGTGTGGCCGCAGAAATTGCTTCAATGGTTGTGACTGAACAAGTTGATGCTATAAAAGCTCTGGGAGCTAATCCAATACGAAAACTTGTTTCACCCAGACTTGTTGCTGCAATCGTAGCCCTACCTCTCCTTACTGTTATGGCAGATTTTATAGGGATTATTGGTGGTGGATTAGTTGCTGTTTATGAACTTAACCTCAACGCTCACATTTATTATAGGTCTATTATTAACTTCGTTACAATAACTGATGTAATGGATGGAGTGATTAAAAGTGCAGCCTTTGGTTTTATATTCGTTTCGATTGCTTGCTTTAAGGGTTTACATGCTCGAGGTGGCACAGAAGGTGTTGGAAAAGCAACGACTGAGGCAGTTGTCGTTGGATCTATTGCAATATTAATCAGCAATTATTTCTTAACTAAACTTTTAATCCTCTTTGAATAATCTTTAAATGATTAACTGCTCAACCACTCCTATCAACTTAAAAAACGTATCTGTACAATTCGGTACGGCTGTTGTGCATAAAGACATTTCTTTTCGTATTGAACAGGGAGAAGTAGTTACGATCATGGGCCCTAGTGGTACTGGTAAAACTCTTTTACTAAAAATGATGATCGGCTTGTTAAAAGCCACTGCGGGTGAGGTTAATATTTTTGGAAGTAATGTTGCCAATGTAACAGATGAAGAAATGCAGGAAATTCGGACAAATATTGGTATGCTTTTTCAAGGAGCTGCACTTTTTGATTCTCTTTCTGTTTTTGAAAACGTAGCTTACTCACTAAGAGAAAGGCTTAATTATCCCGAAGATCAAATTGCCTCAATTGTTAGTGAGAAACTTCAACTCGTAAATCTTTCTGGTATTGAGCATAAATTTCCCTCACAACTTTCTGGCGGACAGAGAAAACGTATTGGGCTAGCCCGAGCACTAGCAAGCTCGCCCAAGGTAATGCTTTTTGATGAGCCTACAACTGGTCTAGATCCAACTTCTGTTAGATTAATTGATGATCTTATTATTAACTTAAAGCGAGATTATGCAATTACATCAATAATCGTGACACATGATATGGAGAGTGCAAAACGTGTTTCCGATAGGTGGATTTTGATCAATAATGGCTTAGTTGTAGCCGATGGGAAAGTTGGCGAAGTAAGTAAAAATGAGTTAGTTCATAATTTTGTAGCTGGAAACTGGGAAGAATGAAGGACGGAAATCCAATAAAAGCAGGAATATTCATTTTTGGCGCATTAATTGCCTTCATTGTAGGAGTTTTAATCTTAGGCAAAGAACGCCATATCTTCTCTCGACAATCGCAATATTTTTCAACTTTTAAAGATGTTAGTGGACTATCTGAAGGAGCCCCAGTTAGATTGGGAGGAATCAATGTTGGTAGAATTTCAAAAATAGCCTTTAGCACTAATTTGAGTGAAAGAAGAGTACAAACTACATTACTTTTAGATAATAAGTTCCTAGATAGAATCAGAGAAGACTCGATTGTCTCTATTGAAAGTCAAGGTTTACTTGGAGATAAGTATCTTAGTATTTCTGCTGGAGATCCACTTTTATCTCAACCACCTGCTAATTCCATTCTAAAAAGTCGGGATTCTGCTGATATCGGCAACATCATCAGCAAAGCTCAAGTCATTGTAGAAAATGTGACTCAAATATCAGAATCTCTTGCTGGAGTGATAGGTAATATTGATAACAAAATGTTTAAAAACATCTCAGATGGAGCTGAGGGACTCAACTCTCTTACCAAACAAATTCAATCAGGAGATGGTCTTATGCATCGCCTATTTTATTCCAAGAAAGACGCAGATAAAATCATTGGAAATCTCTCAAAAACTACAGACTCTTTAAATGATGTTTTAACAGAAATTAAATCTGGCCAAGGGTTCCTTCACTCTGTTATTTACGAAAAAACAGATGAAAATTTATTTAAAAATCTTTCTGCCACTGCGAAAGCACTAGCAGGAACCGCGGATCTTGTTAGTGATATAGCTAATGAAGTTAAAGCCGGCAAAGGACTGCTGCATCAAGTTGTTTATGATGAAACTATAAATCTCACTGGTGTGCTAAATGATACAGTAAAAAAACTTAACGACTCTGCAATTGCTATAAAACGCGCTTCTGAAGCACTAGCAAACGGCGATGGAACAATTGGGGCTCTCCTTGTCGACTCCAAACTTTATGATAATCTTGTAGAAGTCACTGACGGCGCTAAAAGAAGTATTATTTTAAGACATGCTATTCGAAGTTCTTTGGAAAATTCTTCACTGACTAATTCAGCAGCAAAAGAATAAAATTTCCACATAAGAGAGCTCGGTGAAAATTCTTCTACTGAAACTTCTCATAAAAAAACATGAACTGTTTTGTGGCATTTAACTGACCATAGTAGGCCAAATCGAGGCATATTAAATTTGCCAGACCCATAGCAAAATTAAACGAATTATAGTTAACGTTGTTATAGGTTTCAGTTTGTTCCGAATCTAGGCATGTTTGATTTGACCGACCGAGGGAGTACTAATGTACCCCGCAGGGAGGGCAAATCAAACATAACGACGAGTCGGGAGAAAACTC